>DASYGC010000350.1:0-1760 GCA_036000225.1 Ktedonobacterales bacterium
CGCAGATCTACCTCCAGCGCAACGCGTTGCTACGCGCACCGCTCCAGCCAGCGGACATCAAGCCGCGCCTCCTGGGCCATTGGGGCACCACGCCCGGCCTGACACTGATCTATACCCATCTCAACCGGCTGATCCAGGACACAGGCGCCAATATGCTGCTGGTCGTCGGTCCTGGCCACGGCGCGCCCGCGATCCTGGCCGAACTCTACCTGGAAGGGACGCTGGGCGCCTACTATTCCGACCTGACGCCGGACGAGGCGGGGGTCACCCGGCTGGCGCGCCAGTTTTCTTGGCCGGGCGGGATGCCAAGCCATGTGGGGCCGCTCACGCCGGGGACCATCAACGAGGGCGGCGAGTTAGGCTATAGCCTCTCCCACGCGTTCGGCGCGGCATTTGACCACCCCGATCTGGTGGTGGCCTGCGTCGTGGGCGATGGTGAGGCCGAGACCGGCCCGCTGGCGGCGGCGTGGCATTCCAACAAAATGCTCGATCCCGCCAGCGATGGGGCCGTGTTGCCCATCCTCCACCTCAACGGCTACAAGCTCTCAGGGCCGACCGTTTTTGGGCGGATGAGCGACGGCGAGCTGGCCGATCTCTTTCATGGCTATGGCTATCAGGTGCGCATCGTCGCGGGCGACGAGCCGCGTCGCGTCCACACCGACCTGTGGGCCGCGCTGGACTGGGCGCATGATGAGATCCAGCGCATCCAACAAGCGGCACGCGACGGCGAAGAGATCGTCCGCCCGGCGTGGCCGGTGCTGGTGCTGCGCACCCCCAAGGGCTGGACCGGGCCTAAGCACCTGGATGGCGTCGCCATCGAAGGCACCTTCCACGCGCATCAAGTGCCGATCCCCGATCCCGCCACCAATCCAGCGCACCTGCGCGCGCTCGAAGCCTGGCTGCGCAGCTACCAGCCCGACGCGTTGTTCGATGCCGCTGGCCGGCCCGCGCAGGCGGTGACGGCGCTCGTGCCCGCCGGGGACCAGCGTCTCGGCGCCAACCCGGTGGCCAATGGCGGACGCGTCCTGGTGCCGCTCACGCTGCCCGAATGGGGCGACTATGCCGTGGCGGTGCCCACGCCCGGCGCCACCCAGGCCGAGGCGACGCGCGAACTGGGCGTTTACCTGCGCGATGTCTTCGCGCGCAACGCGAAGCAGCGCAACTTCCGGCTCTTCTGCCCCGATGAGACAACATCCAACCGCTTGCGGGCCATCTTCGAGGAGACCGCGCGGCCCTGGATGTGGCCGTTGTTTGAGACCGACGAATACCTCTCACGCGGCGGGCGGGTCATGGAGCTATTGAGCGAACATACCTGCGAGGGCTGGCTCGAGGGCTATCTGCTGACCGGGCGCCACGGCCTGTTCGCTTGCTACGAGGCGTTCATCACGATTGTGGACTCGATGGTCAACCAGTACAGCAAATGGCTCAAGCAGTGTCAGGAGATCCCCTGGCGCGCGCCGATTGCCTCGCTCAACATCCTGCTCACCTCGCACGCCTGGCGCCAGGACCACAACGGCTATAGTCACCAGGGGCCCGGCTTCATCAACACGTTGCTGACCAAAAAGGGCGCGGTGACGCGCATCTACCTACCGCCCGACACCAATTGCCTGCTCTCGATCGCCGACCACTGCCTGCAAAGCCGCAACTACATCAATCTCATCGTCGTGTCCAAGGCGCCCAGTCCGCAGTGGCTGGACCTGGACGCGGCGCGCGATCACTGCGCGCGGGGAGCCTCGGTCTGGGCCTGGGCCAGCAACGAC
>DASYGC010000351.1:0-5387 GCA_036000225.1 Ktedonobacterales bacterium
CGCAAGCGGGCGACCGGATCAGCGGCGACGGCCACACGGGCCCGCGAGGTCGCGGGAACGCGCGCCTAATCGGCCCTGGCCGCGTCCCGCTGGTTAGGGCCACCTTCTCGTCGTTGCAAGCCTCCTTTCACTTTCATGTGAAAGCGGGCTTTCGCAACGCGGATACGCAGGTGCGCCACGTGACCATTCGCTTGACGGCAGAACGCAAGCAGTGTATACTTCGTTGCGTTGTGACAGCGCTGGTTTCTGGCGCGTGTGACGCCAACATTCCTCGGTAGCTCAACGGTAGAGCAGGCGGCTGTTAACCGCAAGGTTAGAGGTTCGAATCCTCTCCGAGGAGCCTTTCCCCATCTCCCCTCGCCGACTACAAAGCCGCTTGTAGCCGGCGTTTTTCATGTGTCCACATTCGACTCATCCCCGCCTGACGATCTGCCGCGGCTGACTGGCGCCAAGCTGACGCTTGTCAGAGACAGGGTTGTCCTCTTCGAGGAGACGCGGCTTCGACGCCGCGGTGGCTGCGCACGGCACGCTGGCCCCTCCGACTACTTCCACGCGCGACGAGACGATCCAGACGGCCTCCAACCATCCCTGGCTCACTGCCGATCATGGTTGGAACCTCGCAAGCTTCCCGCAGATCGGGGAGCCGGTGCAACGGGTGGATGGCGCGACAGCCGTTGTGGTGGGGGTCACGGCCACTTTAAAGCGGCGAGCGGCTTCTCGCATGGGCTGACCGTCCGCCACCGCTCGCACCAAGCGTTCTTTCAGGTCGGTCGAATAGGCACGCATACCCCAGGTCTCTGCATTACCCATGCCTGCCGCTGCTTCCCGCAAGCTACTCTAATATCCGGCGACACTTAGCGTTCTAGACAAAACCCTGGACAGTCGAAGAGATGAGTCGGGCGCCAGGCTGCGCTCTGAGAGTGTTTCGCCGGCCGCCGGTTGCTCAAAGGTGACTGTCCGAGCGACGGTCATCGTGGCGGGCGCTCGGCGCACACCATCGATCCCACCGCTGTCTACATGTGTATGCGCCACTTGCTTATCGGTCCCCAGCCGACCCGCGAGACGCGCACCAGCATTCCCGTTTGGAGTCGATCGTAGTCCGGTCTCGAAACAAGCACCGCCTGGTCCTCGCTGAACGTGGATGCGCGCAGAATGACGTAGAGCGCTCCAACGCGACTGGTGTCGTTTTTACTCATGATCGCCGCCGTGACATCGCGTGACATAGTGTGTACCTCTGCGTTTCATGACGTCTCCGCTGGGAGAAGCAACCGGACGTGAGCAAGGAAGTCGCACTCGTCCAGCCGGCTACTCCCAGCTCATCCTCTTCGCTTCCCAGGGGAGTGACTCGGGCTCCGTTTTGCCCTATCTGGTTGGTTGGAGCCTGATACGCTCATCAGATGTCTGACTGCGCTGTCAGAGGTGGGCAACATTCACCCCAACGCAACCTGGTAGCTGACGCCCAACCGCTCTGGTAAGCTCTGTACGAGCTCGGCGTCGGTGAGCGATCGCCAGAGTCCTCGCACATATCGGGTTCGATTGATGTCAACGATCCGTTGAAGATAATCCTTATCCCCACTGAGAACGATGCCGTGGTCTGTATCTTCAATGGCTCCGTACACGTGATCGTGGTCTGCGATAGTTGCTTTCATAGCTAGAGCGTCCTCTCTTGGGTCGGTGGCACTTGCCGGTCGTCCGTGGACACGCGGTTCTGGATTCCTACTCCCTGATGCCCTGGCTGCGCGGGAGAGTTCGCTCGCGCCTCTCGGTAGTGCTCGCGCCAGATCAAGCGATGCACGCCGAGGAGCTCAGGGAGGCGATTGAGTCGCGGGATGTAGGGCAGGAAAATTAGCGCCAGCGTCAGGATCGCCATCGTTGCCCACACCGCGATATCGGCATTCGGACCGTTGTATGGCCCGAATGGCACCTGGTACCAGAATGTGTACAGCCAAAGCCATGGCTGTCCGGGATACTGCCCGGTTTCATTCATCATGCCCCACTGGTTGCCCAGAAGGTGCAATGCCGCGGCGCGATCCGGCAGCGCCATCTCATTGAGGAAGAGAAGTGGCTTGGTGTAGTCCGTCTGGTAGAACCTGTCCTGCGTGAGCAGAAGACCATCGAGCGCCCCGCTCCGTGCGAGGTCGAGCACGGCTCCGAACATCACAGGCAATGGACCATAATCCCCCGCGGCGACCTTTAGATGCCCAGCCGCATCGAGCGAACCATCGGCATTGCCAAGCGCCGTCGCGTAAGCGGCCTCCCAGGCGTTCTGCTGGCTTGCGGGCGCGGCTGCGAATGTGCTCAAAGCGGCCGTGACTGTCGCACTCTTGACGGTGGCGAGTGGCCCGAGGACATACACCTGCGCCGTATCAATTGGAATGGTGGTTCCTACCAACTGTTGCGGCGAGAACGGGCCGAACGATTGAGTCGAGCCAGTTCCCGCGCTGTACGGCGGACCATACTGAGCAATCGCGCTCGTGCCCGCCAGCTCCGAGAGTGACACCGTCACGAAGCCTACCGGATCGACCCTTGCGACACTCTGCATAGTCAGTGGTTTCGCATCTGGCGACGAGAACACGGCTGCGCAGGCCACCACCAGCACAAGCGCCACCGCTCCGAGGAGCGCCACTTCACGAAGGAGATCGTACGGGACCATGCGTACGCCACTGTAATACCGCTCCTGGGTCATTCCAGCCACATACGGCTCGCGCTGTTCTCCTTTGATGGGATAGGGACGAACAACGCCACGCAGCCGCACCAGCAAGATGTGCAGAGCGACCAGACCAATCAGCGCGACGGGTAACACGAGGATGTGGAGGCCATACATCTGACCGAAGTTCAGGACATTGAAGAGCGCCGCCACACCCAGGCCATTGAACATGTCTTTCGCCGAGACGGCGATCCACTGTGAATCAAAGTTGGTTTGCGAGAGGTAGCCGGTGAATGCCGCTACCATGCTGACGACAAACGCGACCGCGCCCATGACCCAGGTGCGACCGCGGTTATCGCGCCAGGCGCCCAGAAAGAACATACCCCAGAGGTGGAGCACCATGAAGAAGAACAGCGCCTCCGCACTCCACAGGTGTAGGCTGTTGACAAAGCGCCCGACACCGCCGGCATGCCACCACTGGGGTCCGAAGAGCGCCAGGATAGTTCCAGTGAGTATCACCAGCGCCAGGCATGCGATGGTCAGGGCTCCAAAAAGATAGACAGCCGAGCGCACATAGGCCGGTTGCTTATCAGGTAGCAACTGGTCTGGAGGAAAGCTTCTATTCAGCCGCCGGCGGAGCGCCAGGGTCCAGTTCGTGGCCATCATCATGTCCCTTTCTGAGCGTGGCGCGAGGATGTTGTGGCAGCGACACCGCGACAGCCAGCGCGAAGACGACGAGCATTAGCCCGATGACAATCAGATTGGGTACAGTGATCAGCACGATACCCACATGGACGTACTGTGACATGGAGCTTCTCCTGCCCGTATGTAGCCGACTTTCCGCCTCTCATCGCGCGACGCTCTGCGCCGGAGCTTAGGCGGATAGCGTCTCGCGCTCGGCCACCCGCGCGCTCATGTTTTGAGCGCGACTCGCGAGTCGCGCTTCGATGGTAGCGGGGGACACACGAAACACGTCGCGCGCTAGGCCCGTGCGCTCGAGCAATCGAATCACATATCCCGCGAGGTCGAACTGCCACCAGCGCAGGCCATGAAACGCCGAGCGCGGAAACGCATGATGGTTGTTATGCCAGCCCTCGCCAAAGCCGAGCAGTCCGACAATCCACTCATTGCGGCTGGCGTCGTTTGTCTCGAACGCGCGCTTGCCGAAGGTGTGGCAGATCGAATTCACACTCCATGTGACGTGATGGGTGAGGAATTGTCTCACGAGGCCGCCCCACAACAGACCCGTCAGCGCGCCGGTCCAACCACCAAGCGCGCCGCCGACCCCGAACGGGATCGCCATCGCGAGCACGACCCAGAGCAGATGTGTCCGGCTGACAAACACAACGATTCGGTCGCGCAGGAGATGCCGGCAATATTTGCGGGGATCCGCGTCGGTATCAGCGAAGATCCAACCCAGGTGGGCATGGAAGAAACCGTCCAGCGGGCTGTGTGGGTCGCCCGGTCGGTCGGCCAGCGCGTGATGTTTCGTATGCGTCGCCGTCCACTGGATAGCGTCTCCCTCCAGGGCCATCGAACCCAGCACAAGCAATACGAGCTTTACGGCGGGATGAGGGACAAAACTGCGATGGGTGAGCATGCGGTGATATCCGACGGTCACGCCAACCGCGACGAAGAAATACATGACTGCCAGTAGAGCGAGGTCCCTCCAGCGGACAGCATGCTGCCACAGGAGCACCACGGCCAGACCGGTAGCGAGCAGCGGCAGGACGACCACTAACAGAACGATCACGCGATAGACCTGGCGAGCGATGACTAGTTTCACTCATTCCTCCCCTGCCGCTGCACTCCGCTTAGCAGGCAATATGCGGCTTGATACTTTGTCTTCCTGACTACCGGATCGATGAGTTCGGTGCTGACAGGCTCCCTCCCGCGGGGACACGCTGAGCGTAATCCGCATGCAGCCCCGTCACAAGAACGAACCTGGATAGATGTCTGGACATTCTCCGCGGCGCTTGACGGCGGCGCGGACGACAGAGCGGTGACTCGCCTGAATGTCGCGATCGTGCAAGTAGTTGCAGACGGACAATCACTCCGGGCGCCTGACGTGACAGCGCCGCCCATCGCGGCGTTCTCAACTCAACAAGACTCAGAAAGATATCCGAGCGTCTTCTACACTATGCATGGATAATCCCGGATGAGCGTGCGTTGTTGTTGGGCGCGCCGTGATGAGCACGGCTACAGTCGCGCGGAGCATGTTTGGATTGGGCGTACATCAGTTGAAATCAGACCGCGCCGCCTCCACCGGATTCGCGGCAACCCCCTGCAATCAACTACGGACGTAGTTGATTTTGATATATACTTAACCTCATTCCATATATAGCGCAACACCGCCGGGCATGGTTGCTTGACATATGATGCAAAGATGGTTACACTCAGTGTGTTCCCGCAACCGTTCTGGTTCGCCAGTTGAGGCGTCCTTGATGACGGCAGGCCGGACCAGAAAAGAGTCACTACCATGAGATTTACCCACGTCACGACCATCACCACCAAATCCGGTCAGATGCGCGACTTCCTCCAAAAGGCTGAGGACGAGCTCCTGCCGCTCTATCGTGATTTGCCAGGCTTTGTCGCCTACACCGTCGCCAAGACCGGCGAGTCCACCGCGATCTGCTTCGGCATCTGGGACGAGCGTGTGCACGCCGAGGAAGCGGTCAAGACGAGCAGTCAATGGATGAAACTAAGCACCGGCGTCCTGATTGACTCTCTACATACCAGC
>DASYGC010000352.1:0-3436 GCA_036000225.1 Ktedonobacterales bacterium
TTTGACGAGTCGCAACAGCCAACGTGGCCGCACTCAAGGCACATGCGCAGGTGAACCCAGGTGTCGCCGGTCTTCAGGCACTCCTCGCAGCCCTTGGTGTGCGGCTTCACTTTCTTCAAATGATCGGCGACATGTGTGCAGGTTGCAGGCATTTGGACCTCCGGGATGACGGGGCGATCTATCCCTGTTTCTACACTACCCGATACTGCTGTGCGAGCGCACGAAACTCCGTGATCTGACTTGAAGTCCACATTTCATCGCGTCCCAGTTCGGAAGCAAGCAACTTTGCTACCGGTTCAGCCATGGCGATGGCGGCCTTGGCGTTGAGGAACAGCGCACGGGTGCGGCGCGCCAGCACATCCTCGACGCTGCGCGCCATCTCAGCCCGAGCCGCCCAGACCACTTCGGCGGCGATGTAGGGCAGATCGGGATGGAGTTGCGCCGCGAGGGCCGGAGAATCCTGGGCCAGGGCGCGGATCGCCTCGGCATCGGAACCATAGACCTGAAGACTGCCCAGCCCTGACGAGTCGCGGAGGTAGCCGTGAATCCGTAGATTGCGCGTGGGGCAGGGCTCATCGCGCAGCTTGCCGAGGGTGATGGCATGATCGACGCAGTCCTCTGCCATGTGGCGGTAGGTGGTCCATTTGCCGCCGGTGATGGTGAGCAGGCCGGAAGTGTCGACGTGGATAACGTGATCGCGCGAGAGCGCCGAGGTTTTGCCTTCGCCCTTGACCAGTGGACGCAGACCTACATAGACGGCCAGGACGTCGGCGCGTGTGGGCGGGCGGGTGAGGTAGCGCGCTGCCGTCTCCAGAATGAATTCAATTTCCTCATCGAGAGGGCGCGGCTCGAGGCTCGGCGCATCGAGCGGAGTGTCGGTGGTGCCGGCGACGGCGTGGCCGTGCCATGGAATGACGAAGAGCACGCGGCCATCGCTGGTGCGCGGCACCATGAGGGCCGTGTCGCCTTTGAGGAATGAGCGGTCGAAGACAAGATGAATGCCCTGGCTGGTGACCACCAGCGTCTCCGCGGCGGGGTCGGCCATGCGGCGAATGGAATCGGTAAACACTCCAGTGGCGTTGACGACGATGCGCGCGGGAATTTTCAACTCTTCGCCGGTCTCTTCATCGCGCGCGGTTGCGCCGCTGACATAGCCTTCGGCATCGCTCATCAGGCCTGTGGCGGGACAGTAGTTCAAAAGCGTGGCGCCGTGGTCGGCCGCTGTCATGGCGAGATGGATCAAAAGCCGAGCATCGTCAAACTGGCCATCGTAGTAGACCACTCCGCCGGTAAGTCCTTCGGGCTCGAGTGCCGGAAGCCTTTGGAGGGTTTCCTCCTTCGACAGCAGTTTCGATGCGCCGAATCCATATTTGCCGGCCAGCAGATCGTAGAGCTTGAGGCCGATGCCGTAGAAGGGCGCCTCCCACCATGAGTAATTGGGCACGACGAAGGCCAGGTCGTGGACGAGGTGCGGCGCGTTCTGGCGCATCAGGCCGCGTTCTTTCAGAGCCGACATCACGAGAGGAACGTTGCCCTGCTCGAGATAGCGCACGCCGCCATGCACGAGCTTTGTTGAGCGGCTGCTGGTTCCTTTGCCGAAGTCGTGAGCCTCGATCAGCACCACGTCGAGGCCGCGGGCCGCGGCATCCACGGCCACGCCCATACCGGTTGCTCCGCCGCCGATCACTGCGAGATCCCACGGCTGCTGCCGCTCTCTCGCCTTGCGCACCATCTCTTCCCTGCGCATCACGTACTCCTTGCTGCTCAGTCCGGGATTACTCAGTCCAACTTTTCGATCGCTCGACGGCGCGGTGCCAGCGCGCGCGGAGTTCTGCTCGTTGTGCTTCTTCCATTTTTGGCTCGAAGCGGACGTCACCTTGCCTTTTCGCGCGCAACTCGTCGGGACCCGCCCAGAATCCCACGGCCAGCCCGGCCAGATACGCGGCGCCGAGCGCAGTGGTTTCCGTGACCCGCGGCCGCACTACGGGAACTCCTAAAAGATCGGCCTGGAACTGCATCATCAGGTCGTTCACCGCTGCACCGCCATCGACGCGCAGCGCGCCGAGCGGCGTACCGGTTTCACTGTGAACCGCCTCGAGCACATCGGCGACCTGAAAGGCGATGCTCTCAAGAGCCGCCCGCGCAATGTGGCCGGGCGAAGTGTCGCGGCGTAGGCCGATCAGCAAACCGCCCGCGTGGGGATCCCAATGGGGCGCGCCGAGGCCGACAAATGCAGGCACAAACACGACTCCGCCGCTGTTGGGTACGCTTGCCGCCAGTGCCTCGACATCGGCTGAGGAGCCAATCAATTTCAGATTGTCCCGCAGCCACTGCACGACTGCGCCGCCGATGAAGATGCTGCCCTCGAGCGCGTATTCGAGGCAATGTTGCGCGCTGGCCGCGAGCGTGGTGATGAGCCGGTGCCTGGAGCGAACGAAATCTGTGCCGATGTTCTGGAGCAGAAAGCAGCCGGTGCCATAGGTGTTTTTGGCCTCGCCCGCGCTCCAGCACAACTGGCCGAAGAGCGCCGCCTGCTGATCGCCGGCGATGCCCGCGATGGGGATGCCGCCCAGTCCGAGCGAAGTGGTGACCTCGCCCACTTGCTGGCTCGACCACACCACCTCAGGCAGCAGGCTTGCGGGAATGTCGAGGATGCGCAACAGTTCCGGGTCCCACTCGCCCTTGACGATGTTGTAGAGCAAGGTACGCGATGCGTTGGTCACGTCGGTGACGTGGCGATGGCCGCTGGTGAGGTGCCAGATCAGCCAGCTATCCACGGTGCCGAAGGCGAGCTCGCCGCGCTGAGCCCGATCGCGCGCGCCCGGCACGTTGTCGAGGATCCACTTCAACTTGGTGCCGGAGAAATAGGGATCAAGGACCAGGCCGGTGCGGTCGGAGACGAAGTTGCCCACGCCGCTTTCTTCCAACGCGGAACAGAGCGCAGCGGTCCGGCGGTCCTGCCACACGATGGCGGGGTGGATCGGCTTGCCGGTCGCGCGATCCCAGACGATCACGGTCTCGCGCTGGTTGGTGATGCCGATGGCGGCCACATCGCGCGGCCGCGCACCCACCTTGCCCAGCGCTTCGACTGCGCAGCTGAACTGGCTGGTGAGGATTTCCATGGGGTCGTGCTCTACCCACCCGGGCTGGGGGTAGAACTGCTCGAACTCATGTTGCGCCACGGCGGCAATGGCGCCTGCCTGGTCAAATAGAATTGCGCGAGAACTGGTTGTCCCCTGGTCCAATGCGAGGATGTAAGCCATTGATGCTGTTTTCCTTCGGCAACCAGTCAAACACGCGCGGGTGGGTGGCCGCAACAAGCGGAGTCACGATGCAGGGGTTTAAATCACGTAAAGATCGACGTACTGCTGCACCGGCGTTTGTTCCAGTTGCTCGTGGTCGAGTGAGGCGTCGAGAATCTTCTTCTGCTGTTCGT
>DASYGC010000353.1:0-26741 GCA_036000225.1 Ktedonobacterales bacterium
GATCCGCGAGCTGCGCCCGGCGGCGCTGGAGCACCAGGGGCTGCTGCCCGCGCTGCGCGAGTTTGCCGCGCAGTGGTCGCGGCAGTCGGGCATAGCGGTGGACATCCAGACGGAGGGTGAAGCTGAGAATGAAGATGATCCACCGCTGCTGGTCGAGGAGACGCTGTTTCGCATCGCGCAGGAGGCCCTCGCCAACGCCGCCATCGCCGGGCGGCTGGTCATCAGCGAGAAGACGGTGAAGGGCCACGTTAGCAACATCTTCGCCAAGCTGCACATGATGGATCGCACGCAGGCGGCGGTCTTCGCCTGGCAGCAGGGGCTGGCGCGGCGTGAGTGATACGCTATGCGGGTGATCGGTGGTGTTCTGTAGTCGCGCACGGGTGTAGCACAGCGTCGCTCTGCCGTTCCGTAGTTGCGCACGGGTGTGCGCTCTGGGCCTCGTGAGGCGCCCGTCTTTGTCCGATCTTCCTGGTAGACCTCGGAAGCAGGTGCCTACCGCACGATGAGTACGATGCAATATGCTTTCAGCCGCTGCCGCCGATTGCAGGGCGCCAGGGATGGCGTACTCAGCAGTCACCTCACCCTCATGCGTGCATGGCGAATGCGCGCGGCGGTGGCAGCGCCTGGCCATCCTGTTGGGCCCACATGATGAGCGACTCGATCAAATCTTCTCCCTGCTTCACGGCCTGCTCATACGTCTCACCATGCGTATAGTTACCCGGAAACTCCGGCACCGACACCATGAACGCCTGATTTTCGTCAGACCATAACGCGACGCGCACTTTTGCGCGACAACGCCGTTTGGGAGAAGGGCCGGAAGTTGCGCAGAGTATAGCATGCGGGCGCGGCAACCGTGTGACATATCACAGTGCGAATGGATGTACGCCCGCTGGCATGAGGCCAACACGCCGTACATGGTGCCCTTCGCGCCGGCACAATGCGCTCAAATAACACCACAGATGAGGCTTGCCCCATGCCCCCCGAGCGTGGGTGCCGGCAAATTACGCAAGCCGCGCTGCCAGGGGCTGTGGCGCGGTCACGCGCGTGGCGAAGGCGCCGACGCGCGCGAAGAGCTGCTCGCGCTCCACATCTTTGGTCACGCCATGGTAGGAGCGCTCCAGCACCAGCATCTCTTTGTCGAGCGTGCCCAGCCGGCGGAAGACTTCCATGCCGTCGCGCGCGGGCACCACGTGATCGTGCAGCGCGCAGGCGATGAAGGCGGGACAGCGCACGCGGGGCAGCTCGTCGCGCACGGTGGGCAGCGTGCTGAAGAGGCTGTGCGCCGCGGCCACCGACGTCCAGCGGTAGGCCTGCCGGTTGTAGCGCCGTGGCGCGGCGGGGTCGCGCACGTCTTCGGGGAAGGTCGGCCAGTAGGGCATGACGCGGTGGGTCAGCGCCGCGATCTCCTTCTGGGCGAAGTGCATGTTTAGCGGCGGGCAGAGCGCGACAACCCCCGCGACGCGCGGTTCGTTGGCGGCGGTATGCAGCGCGAGCGCGGCGCCCATCGAGTGGCCGATCAGAATCACGTGTGCGTGCCGCTCCAGCAACTCGCCCGCGGCGCTGGCTACCGCCGCCGACCAGTCGGCCCAGGTGGTGCGGGCGAAATGGCGGAAATGGGTGCCATGGCCGGGCAAGAGCAGCAGGTGCGTGGCGAAGTCGCGCGCGCGCAGTGTTTCCCCCAACTCGTGCATATCCAGCGGTTCACCATTGAAGCCATGCACCAGCAGCGCCGCCGGTTGGTTCGTCTGGCCGCTGGCCCCAGGCTCGCTCATTCGCCGCACCCCGCAATCCGTTTGCCGGCCCATCCGGCCCTCTCTCTGACATTATACCAAAATGGAAGCCTGTCAGAGGAAGAAGCGCATCAGGCTACACATGTGCGCGCTGCAGCGCGATCAACTCGCCGATGCCCTGCTGCGCCAGGGCCAGCAGCGTGTCGAGTTGCGCGCGGGTGTAGGTGGCGCCCTCGGCCGTCGCCTGCACCTCCACAAAGGCGCCAGCGTCGGTCATCACGATGTTGCAATCCACATCGGCGTGCGAGTCCTCGCGGTAATCAAGGTCGAGCAGCGGCGTGCCGGCGACGATGCCGGCGCTGATGGCGGCCAGGCCCGCGCGGATCGGGTCGGCGCGCAGCTTGCCCGTCTCGCGCAGGCGCGTGCAGGCGCGCCGTAGCGCCAGCCAGGCGCCCGTGATCGCCGCCGTACGCGTGCCGCCATCCGCCTGCAACACATCGCAGTCCAGCAGGATCGTGCGTTCGCCCAGCGCGCGCAGGTCCACCGCCGCTCGTAGCGAGCGGCCGATCAGCCGCTGAATCTCGTGGGTGCGTCCGCCCACCTTGCCGGTCACCGCCTCGCGTGGCGAGCGTTGCGCGCCCGAGCGCGGCAGCATCGCGTATTCCGCCGTGAGCCAGCCCTGCCCGCGCCCCACGAGGAACGCTGGCACCTTCTCCTCGATGCTGGCCACGCAGAGCACGCGGGTATCGCCCATCTCGATCAGCACCGAGCCCTCGGCATGGCGCAGATAGTCCATCGTGATCTTGACCGGGCGCAACTGATCGGGGGCGCGCCCATCCGCGCGTGCTGACATATGCTGGCTCCTCATATTCGATTGCGGGATACGACGACATTCTTCCGCCATTGTGCCGGCATCACGGCAGCGGGTCGCCCGCCTGGCTTACCAGCCGCACCGCGCCGTTGGGGTCCACCGCGTAGACCCACGAGTCGGTGTGGAGGAAGCGCAGGTTCCAGCTCACCGTGAAGGTCACGTTGTATGCGCCGGGACTGCCCGCGATGGGCGCAACCGCCAGCTGCGCGCTGCCAGAGTAGGGGCCGTTGGTGCCGAAATCGGGATCGTAGGCGTAGAAGTCGAGCGTGCGGCTGCCTGGCCCGATGGTGAACGTGGCCGGGGCGACGAACGGCGGATCCTGCGCGCTGTGCGGCGGCAGCGTCGCCAACGCGGCGCGCGCTAGCACGGCGGCGGTCGCGGGCGTCACGCCGATGGCCAGGTTGGCGCTATCGCGCACCACGGCGATGGCGCCGTGATCGGATGGCACGAAAAGGAGTCCCGCGCCATCCACCGGCAGCGCGGCATCCGGCGGCCAGGCCACGGGCAGTGGCAATGCGGCCAGCGTCCTGCCCGTGACGCCATCCAGGGTGCGCAGTCCGCGCGCGTCGGCGAGATACACGTGGCCCAGCGCCGCATTCCAGCCCAGCGCCCGCGCGCCTGCCAGCGCGGCATCCGGCGTCAGCCGCGTTGGCGCGGTGGCAGGCGGTGGCGCCGCCGCCGCCAGATCGGCCAGCTTCACGCTGTCCGTGCCGCCATCCCGCAGGAAGAGATAGAGCGTGTCGGTGGCGGGGTCGAGCGGTCCCAGCCGAACGCCAGCGGGCACGATCGTCCGCGCCCGCAGGGTCCCATGGGTCGCATCGAGCGCCAGCAGGTTGGTGGCGTTGAAGGTGGCTTCAATCAGCACGACCAGTCCGGTGGCGGGATCGTAGACTGGCCCATCCAGCCGCGCAACACCCGCGGCGGGCGCGAAACTGAAGCGCGGCGTGCCGTGAAGCGCGTCCACGCCGAGCAGCGCCGGCTGGCCGGCGTTGCTCGCGGTCAGCAGCAGCGTGCCACTACTGGTCACGATGGCGCCGGTCTCTGGTCCGGCGCTGTCGCCCGCCGGCAGCGCGAACGTGACAAGATGCGCGCCGCTGCCCAGCGCGAAGACATCCACCGCGTTGGCCGAGATGACATCCACTATCCCGCGCCGCGCATCCACCGCCAGCGCGACCGGATGTTGCGCCGCGCCGACCAGTGGCGCCTGCGCAATGGTGGCGCCGGTGCGCCCGTTGACGACGAGCAGCGTATCCAGCGCGGGCGCGGCGCCACAGGCGCCGCTGGGCGGGCACGCCGGCTCCTGGGGGCCAGCCAGCAGCACGAGCTCGCCGCTCTCGCCAACCGCGGCCACGAATGCCGCGCCGGCCTCGGGTCGCAGCACCGCGGCGATCGCGGCGGGCGGAGAGGCGGGCGCGGGCAGGCGCGCGCTGGCCAGCACCCGGCTGGCGACCAGATGATGGGCGGTGTAGGCACCACCCCAGACCAAAGCGACGACGAGGATCGTGCCCAGCGCCCAGAGCCAGGTGCGGCTCCGGCGCGCCGCGGCGGCTACCGGGGGCGGGGCGAGGGTCACGTGCGCCCTCCGCCGAGAGGGATGGTGGCCCGACCGTTCTCCGCCACACTGGCGCGCAGTTGGCGGAACTTATGCACCGCCAGCCAGATGATCCAGCCGATGCTGACCGCCAGAATCACGACCAGCGCGATGGCCAGGAAGGGCGCGATCAGCGCCAGCGCGCTCAGGGCCACCGCGATCGCGTCTTCGATGAAGCTCACGACGGGGTTGCCCACGCCCGCGGTGGTGGCCGTGACGGCCGGTCGAGTGGTCGCCTTCACGCTGTGCACGCCCAGCGCCAGCACCGCGCCGATCGCCGCCGCCACCCAGATATTGCGCTCGCTGATCGGATTGCTGGTGGCGGCCATCACGATGGCGCCCGAGGCGGGACGGATGACAGTGTGCACGGCATCGCTGATGTGGTCGAAGAGCGGCAGCTTATCTACGGCGAACTCCGCGACCACCAGCACCACCAGCACGCCGATGATCCAGGGCCAGCCGACATGCTTGACGAATTGTTGGAACGGCGCCGAGAGCGCAATGGGGTGGCTGGGATCAACGGTGACTCCCAGCGCCAGCGCCAGCAAGGGCAGGTACGCGCGCAGCCCCGACGCCGAACTCAGGCTCAGCGCTGCGAGCAGGGTGGTGACGGCCACCGTGGGATCGGTGATTGCGCTAGCAGGAAGAGTTAGCATAGTAAATCCCGCTCCTCACCAGTCGTGACGACACACCGCGTAGAACTGTGTAACTCCGCGTGGTGGCAGTTTACCACGTTTGAAGGGAGCGGTACAGAGCGCGATCAGGCGAGGGCAGCGTCGTCTGGCGTTGCGGGTGGGGTCAGCGCGCGCCGCAAGAGCGCCACGGTGCGGCCATCCTGGGCGCGCAGGACGCCGACCTCCTGGAAGCCGCGGGCGCGGTGAAAGCTCAGCGAGACGGGATTGGGTGGCACCAAGTTGACCTCGCAGGTGAGCGAGTCGAGGCCAAGCGCCAGGGCCTCGTCCGCGATGGCCTGGTAGAGCGCGGAGCCAATGCCGCCGCGCCGGCTCCGCGAGGCGATGGCCACCTGGTCGATGTAGAGGAAGCGCGCAAAGTGGCGCTGGAACCAGGCGAACTCCTCACCGTCGTACGCGTCGCTGGCGGTGTAGGCGATCAGGTAGCCGGCAACCCCTTCGGGCGCTTCGGCGACCCAACACCGAAGGGCACCGGTCTCCAGCGCGGCAAGTTCCTCCGTGCTCAGCGGCGTGACGCCCGGGAGCCCCGCCGCGTTGATGGCGCGTAGCGCCTCCAGGTCCGCGGGCCGCACCAGGCGGACCGTGATAGCTGCCACCGAATCGCCTCCTCTTTCGCACGCCGGACGCATAGCCCTACGCGAGGAGATACGCAGGAGAGTGAGCAGCGAGCGCTGTTCACGTCCACGTCAGGCCGAGTGTGGTGTTGAGCTGCACGCTGAGCTGCCAGGCGCTGCCGGAGCCCTTCGCATCAGCCACGGCACCGGTCGTAAGGTCGGTGGGCTGCTCTCCCGCCGGCCAGACCAGAGTCACCCGCACCGGCAGCGTCGCGATGCCGCCCTGCTTCTGGATGGTGAGGGCATAGGCACCGCCGGGGTGGAAGGCAAGTGGCGCGGGCAGGTGATAAGTGAGCGTGACGGTCACGCTCGTGCCCGGCTGGATGACCAGGTAGCCGCCAAATACCGTCTTGCCGGCGTCGCTGGACTGGCTGATGGAATCGCCATAGCCCGTCGCGCGCACGAGCTGGCTGCCCGCTGGGACGTAGACACGTAGATAGTTGCGGTATTCTGGCACCCCGCCGGAAGGCGCACCCGGTGGGGGGTTGGGGTTGTGGTAGGTGACGGCCAGTGTGGCAACCGGCAACCCAGGTTTGCTGAAATCCACGGTGTAGGCCACCGCGCGCGTCACATACTGGATGCGCTTGTTGTTGCTCATGCTGGCTTCGTTGAGCATCAGGTAGTCGCCGGCGCCGCTCGCGATAGCGCCGTCCCAGTGTAGGCGCTGAATCAGCGATTCCTCGATGGGCTGATTGAGATAGACGAAGGCATCGGCGGAGCCGAACACCCCCTGCACCATCTGCCCCAGCGGCATGAGTTGCGCGTGCGGCAGTTGCAGCAGGCGATCCACCGTGGAATGCACGACCTTGACCAGGAAATCTTTGTCGACGAAGTCGTGGCCTTGTGACTGCTCTACTTGCACGAGATTGCCGTAATCGAAGGCAAAGAGGGTCTGTTCGAAGTTCTGGCTGGTGACGGTCTGGCTATAGCCAGGGACCTGGATCGGGCCAGTCAAGTTGAGGAAGCCACGGAAGAGTGAGAGTCCCACCACGATCACGCCATCAATGTGGACGCCGGGGTCATAGACGCCCTGGAAGCGCTCCATCTGCCGCGCCTGCGTGGGAAAGTCGGGATACCAGGAGTCCTGCATCATCCAGTGCGTCTGGGGGCCAAAGCCGCCCTGATCGGCGAAATAGTGGTAGAGCGGCGCCGGGAATGGCACACCGGGATCGGGGGTCCCGCCGTAGACCCAGCGCTGGAACGAGCGGTAGTCGAGATGCGTGATCGCGCCGTTCTGGACCGTCACGACTCCCCAACTGCCAAAGAAGCCACCAGTTGGCCGCAGGTCGTCGGAGTCCATCGCTACCAGCAGATAGTTGCGGGTGCCGTGCGCGCCCAGCAGCGCGGGGAGTACATCGAGCGCCGCGACGCCCTGCTGCAACTCGGGCAGCCGGGTGGCGAGCGAGCTCAACAGATGGGCGACACGCCCGCCCAGCATCTGGGGCGGCACGCGCCCCAGCTCGCTCGCCGCGCGCGCGAAGTCCGCCTGCGCCGCCTGAAATTGTGGGCGCCCGGTGTCGAGCGCGGCCAGAAATGCCGCGCCCACTTGCGTCTTCGCGCTGGACGCGCTGGTGCCCGCGGCGGCCTGCCCCGCCACCAGCACCGCCAGGGGGCGCACTCCCGCCAGCGCCGCCTCCCCGCCCAGCACCACCTGGTGCGCGAGATCGAGCAGTACCGGCAGTGCGGTCGCGTCGCTGGCCGCGGAGACATTCGCCGCCAGGGGGAGTGTCCAGGCGAGCATCGCCTCTTGCGCGCGCGCTGCCCCCAGCGCGGTGTCGGCCCGGCTCAAATGCGCGCTGGCGCTATCCAGCGCGGCGACATCCAGCTTGCCAGTTGTCAGGGTCTTGAGAGCCGCTTCGCTCGCCGTAATCTCCGTCTGCGCGGTTTGCAACTGGTGGTAGAGGTGTACGCCGGCAACGGCCATACGCACCCCCACCGTCACCGGCAAGAGCAGCAGCGCCAGCAGGATCAGCACCACCGCGACCCGCGCCGACAACCAGCGTTTCGCCCGACGCCGGGGCGCACCAGCGATGCGCGGCGCTGGCGATGCCGTGGGCAACAACAAGTGGCCGGCCTGCATGGAGCCGCGCCGGAGCGTGCCAGCTCGGGGCGCGGGGGACGCGGGCAGGGCACGCGGGCGCCGCGTGGCCAGCGGGCGCGATGACCATGCGGCTCGCGCACGCAGGCGCCGCAGGCGCACCGAGAACTGGCGTCGCTGGGCTGGCGCGTCCTCGCGTCCGAACTCAAGTGGTGTGGGCCGGGGAACCGTCAATTTCCGCAGCATGAGAGGAGTCCTTTATGCCGCTGGCGCGCGAGCGGCGTATAGAATCAATCGGCAGCGCGCTCGTTGGCGCGACAAGCTGGAACCTCACCGTGACAGCGCCGTGGGAAGATCCGGTTGAGCGCGGCTAGCGTGCTGGCGTGCGTCGGGACACCGCGAAGCTGCGTGCCCACCAGCGCGGTAGACCACCACGCTGCGCTGACGCCGCCGCGCTGGCGAGTTCGCGCGCGGTGAAGGGCACCGGTGAACGTGTCACGATCGGCTGATCGTCCAGCAGGGCCCGCGGTACCGTTTCGACCAACTCGCGCACGCGGCGCGCGCCCACCAGCCGCTCAGCCGCCACCAGACTCTCCGCCCAGCGTGGCGGCCGCACGCTCAGCGCGTGAGCATCCGATGCCAGTACATGCGCCAGATCGTGGCGCAGCAGCAATGCGCTGGCGCGTTGCGCGCGTTCGCCAAAGGCGCCCAGCAGGCTCGATGCGGTGATCTGCACCAGCGCGCCGCTCTCCACCAGGGGGACCAGCAACTCGGGCGCGCGCTGGATGGCGCGCTCGCGTTCGGCATGGGCGATCACGGGAATGATCCCGCGCTGGCGCACCCGGGCGAGGATCACCGGGAGCGTGACGGGCACACCGCTGCCTGGCAGCTCCAGCAGGAGATACCGCCCACCATTGAGGGTGGCCAGCTCCTGGCGCGCGAGCGCCTCGTCCAGATCGGCATCCAACGCCACCTCGTGGCCTGGCCAGACTCGCAGGGGCACGCCCGCCCGCTCCAGAGCCTGGCACAACCGCGCCACTCGGTCGCGCACGTGCGCCGGGGAGAGGCGCGGGTAGACCGCGTTATAGTGGGGGGTTGCCACGACATCGGTCACCCCCGCCTCAACCTCGACACGCGCAAGCGCGACGGCTGCCGCAAGGGTATCACAGCCGTCGTCGACACCGGGAAGGATGTGGGTGTGTACGTCGATCATCGGAAGAGTCGCCTACTCTGTATCCTGAATTGGAGGGTCAGACACCGGGAATTGGGCACACATCGCGTGTCCATCGCTCCCTGGTGGCCATGCTCTCTCCGGCATCGGGGTACGCCCTCGGGGGCTTATGGGTGTTCAACCCGCTCGCATGTGATAACGCCAGATGCGCCCGAACGGCCACACGATGAGACCTATGCGTGAGACGCCGCGGCCCCACGCCGGTACGTGACAATTGCCCGGTGCCGCCGTGGTACTACTCGTGACTCCTGGGTAAGCTGCCACGTCCAAATGGGCAAGTGGATCACCTCTCCCCTCACCACTCGCGCCAGACACGCCCGTTTGGCCGCATCACGATAGCTACTCCAGGATAAGCGCGGCGGACGAACTCCGGCAGCGTGCCCAACAACCTGAGCTGGACCTCCAGCCAGGCGCACGCCAGATGGACCGGAGTAAGTAGCCAATCGCCACGCCGCCAGGTGTCCGGGCCAACCTTACGCGCCCCCCCTGGCACAGAGCGATGCGGCAGCGCGATACGTCGCATTCACCGCGGCTCGATCGCTACATCTCGCATGACCGCGGTCACGAGGGCTAGCTGAGCGCACCGTTCCGTGCGTGGATGCGTCCGGCGGCCCAACGTGAGAAGACGCGAGACGGAATAGGAAAGGACCAGCGACATGAGCAATGTGGCCTTGCGCGTCGTGTCCCGCGAGCCGCAACTCCTGGCGGCGGAGCCGGGCCGATGCTATCACATCGCCAAGCGCGCGCTGGATATCGTGGGCGCCCTGATGGGGCTGGCGCTGCTCGCGCTGCTACTGCTGCCGTTTGCCCTGCTCATCAAGCGCGAAGATGGTGGGCCAGTGTGGTATCGGCGCGAGGCGATCGGGCTGGATCGCCAACGCTTCTATGTCCTCAAACTGCGCACCATGCGCCCCGACGCCGATACCTACTTCGCGCTTCATCCCGAGCTGCAGCGCGAGTTCCTGATCCATTTCAAACTGCGCGATGATCCGCGGGTCACCCGCATCGGGCGCTTCTTGCGGACCAGCAGCCTGGATGAACTACCGCAAATGCTCAATGTGCTGCGCGGCGAGATGAGCCTGGTTGGCCCGCGCTATGTCCGACCAGAAGAGTTGGCGCGCTACGGTCTGTTTGCCGTCGAGCGCGTGCGCATGCGTCCAGGTATCACGGGCCTGTGGCAGACCCGTGGGCGCAACGACATTCCCTACACCATGCGCGTCATCTACGATCGCACCTACTACTATACCCGTTCGGTGAGCGGCGACATAGGCATCTTACTGGCGACCATTCCGGCTGTGCTGCGGCGACGCGGAGCCTATTAGCACCAGACTCGCGAGGGAGAAAGCAGATGATGTGGAACAAGCGCGTGGAGGGGAAGGCTTCCCCACTCCGTGTTCTGTATGTGACCAGCGCGCCTGATACACCCTACATGCAAGGCTGGTTACGCGCGCTCGCCACCACGCTGGCGGACGCGGGACATGCGCTGCTGGCCGCCTGCCCGGATGGCAGTCTGAGTGGTGATGCCCTGGCGGAGGACATGACGGGGCAACCCGCCTATGTGTACGCCACCATTGGGCGCTGGGACGACGTGGGCGGGTGGCTGCATTGGATGACGCTGGTGCGTCGTTACCGTCCCGACAGCGTGCACCTCGCGCCCGATCTGGATCTGGGCACCGCGACCCGTCTGGCGCTGGCCACTCGCCTCATGCGACCGGTCACGCTGGCGGCTGAAGCCAGGCAGGCCGCCGTACAACCCCGCGCGCCTCAGCGGGAGAGCGGACCCCAGGGTCAGTGGGTAGATAGCCACCGACCGCTAACGTGTGGCGCGGCGCGGCCTGATGGTCTGTCTGCCCAGGCGCATGCACGCGAGGGAGCGCATAGCTGGAAGCGTAGGACACATGCGCTGTGCGCATGGCTGTTCTATCGCGTCCTCGTCACGCAGATCCTCTGCGCTGATGTGCAGACGGCACGGGAGCTCATTCGGACGTACCGCGTCGCTCCCGCGCGCATCAGTCTGCTGTACAGCGGCGGAGCGGAGGCGCCACATCGGTCGCCTGGTCGCTCGGCCGCCGCGGCGCACACGGGCCAGCGTGCGTGGCGGGCGCCGATCACCGCACCGCAACGTGCCCGCCGCCTGGTCGCGCTCTTTGAGGTGTTGCGCACTCGTGATCTACCGCAGCCACAACCACAACCACAACTACAGCCAATTACCGCGCCCGAGCGCGCCATACGCCCCGCGACGAGCCCGCACCCGCGCATCGCATCGCCCCGGCTGGCCGCAGTCGCGGGGCAGGAGATCGAAGCCGCTGCGCCCGCTGGTCGTGCGCTGGTGTTGGGTGGATCGCGCGCGACCCTCGCAATGATGATCCGGCGTACCGACGCCCGGTGAAGGAGAACCGTCCATGGAATCCAATCGCCAACGCCCGCGTGTCCTCCTGCTGTCCCAGTTGGTGGTCTATCCGGCGGACAATGGGCCGCGCGCCAAGACATTGCAAGTGCTCCGGCGTCTGTGCGCGCGCTATGACGTCACCTTCTGCGCCTTCGCGCGCGACGACCAGGAGGCGCGCAACGCGGATGCCCTGCGCGGCATTTGCCACCGTGTGGAGACCGTGCCACTGCGGCGCACGTTGCCTGGCGAGGCGCGCTTTCTGATCGAGAGTCTGATCACCGGCGATTCGTACGTGCTGCATCGCGACGAACGCCCGGCGATGCGCGAGATGGTTCGCCGCCTGCTCGATGAGGAACAGATCGACGTGCTGCACGTCGATCAACTCAACATGATGCGCTACGTCCCGCGCGACTGGCCGGGCACGGTCATCCTGGACGAGCACAACGCCGTGTGGCAGGTGGTGGATCGCCTGCGGCAGGGGACCCGCGACCCGCTGCGCCGCTGGATGCTGGGACGTGAGGTGCGTTTGATGCGCCAGATCGAAGGGGCGGCTTGCGAATGGGCCAGCCTGGTGCTGACGGTGAGCGAGCCAGATCGCGCGGCGCTCGCCGCGGTGGCGGGGGCCACGAGCGCGCCGGTGGCGCTGGTGCCCATCGCCGTAGACGCCGCCGCGTGCGCGCTGGTGCGCGCCAAACGGCGTCCAGAGGCCGCGCGCCTGCTCACGATCGCGACGCTCTACTGGCCCCCCAACAGCGAGGGCATCGCCTGGTGGCTGCGCGAAGGGTTCGCCAGCTTAGCGGCGCGCTGCCCCGAGGTGGTCTACGACATTGCCGGTGCGCGCCCACCACGCGCGCTGCGCGCGGAGGTCGCGCGCCACCCTGGCGCGCGCCTGCATGGCTATGTGGCGGATGCGGCGCCGTATTGGATGGCGGCCACCGCGCTGGTGGTGCCGCTGCTCTCGGGTGGTGGGGTGCGGGTGAAGATTCTGGAGGCGATGGCCATGGGCGTGCCTGTGATTTCAACGTCGGTCGGCTGCGAGGGGCTGGCGGTGCGCGACGGCGAGCACCTGCTGGTGGCCGATACGCCTGAAGCCATCGCGGCGGCCGGCGCCCGGCTGATCGGCGATCCCGCGCTGGCGCAACGCCTGGCGCGGCGGGCCTATCAACTGGTGTGCGAGCACTATGATGTGCCAATCGCGCTCGCGGCGCTGGATGCCGCTTACGCGAGCGTGCTGGCCAGCCGAGGTGAGGAGGCGAACGCATGCGCATTGCCTTTGTAACCGCCTATCCGCCCTCGCTGGTGCGGGTGCGCGCGTACGCCTTTGTGCGCGAGCTGGCCCGCGAACACGAGGTGACCGTGGTCTGTGCCTGCCATACAGCCCGCGAGCAGGCGGATGTGGCGGCGCTGCGCGCGCAAGGGGTGCGGGTCGTCGCGGTGCGCACGCCAGGCTGGAGCGCAGCGGCCCACGCGACCGGCGCGCTGTTGCTGGGTGAATCGCTGCAGGTGGCCCATGGCGCCGCGACGGCGTTGCGGCGCGCGGTAGGGGATCTGGTTGCCACGGGCGCGATTGACGTGGTGCATGCCGAGCATCTGCGCACCATTGCCAGCGTGCGCGATCTCCCCGTGCCCGTGGTGTGGGATGCGGTGGACTGCATCAGCCAGTTGTATGAGCTAGGCGCGCGCCACGGTGCCACACCAATGATGCGTCTGATCGGCCGACTGGAGGCCCAGCGCGCGCGGCGCGAAGAGCAATTGCTGCTGCACTCATTGCGCCATGTGCTCGTCACCACCGGACGCGACCGCCGGGCGCTGCGCCGGGTATGGGAGGAGACGCGCTCGCCCGAACTGCGCCGGAGCGATATCGCTCCCTGGCGCGCGGCGGCGGTGCATGTGGTACGCAACGGAGTAGACCTGAAGTACTTTATACCGGGCCAGTGGACCCGCCAGGCCAATCTGCTCGTCTTGAGTGGCAAGATGAGTTTCCACGCCAATGTCGCGGCGGCTGAACTCCTCGCTCACGAGATTATGCCGCGCATCTGGGAGCGACGACCCGACGTTCGGCTGCTCATCGCCGGCAGCGACCCCCCCCGCGCGGTGCAGGCGCTGGGTGCCGATCCCCGAATTGCCGTCACGGGCTATCTGTCCGACCTGCGGCCCGCCCTCGCGGGCGCTGCCATTGCCGTCAGCCCGACACCGTATGCCGTCGGCGTACAGAACAAGGTGCTCGAAGCGCTGGCCCTGGGCACACCAGTGGTTGCCATGCCCGCCGCGGTCGGCGGTCTGAGCGCCATCGCCGGACGTGATCTACTGGTGGCCGGCACCGCCCACTCCTTTGCCCGCACCGTGGTCGAACTGCTGGATGATGCCTATCAGCGCGCCGCACTGGCACACGCCGGCCGCCAGTACGTCGAACGCTATCACAGCTGGTCCGGCGCCGGGCGGCAATTGGCCCAGGTCTACGCGCTGGCCATCGCCGCCTGCCAGCATGGGCGGCTCGACGCTGCCGGTTGATACCGAGTCCTTTCTGCCCGCGCGGGCGGGCATCACAGCCATGCGGTCAGCCATGCGGTCGCAGCGACCCGGTCGCAACCGCCCACACCGAGCGGGTCTGGAAGCCAGAACCCACGGATTGAGAGGAACCTCGCTATGGAAAGCCACCCCAAGCAAAGCGATACCCGGCGGTATCTGGCGATGGCCAGGCGCTGGTGGGGCCTGCTGCTGGCAGGCATGATCATCACGGCGGTGGGCGCGCTCGCCTTCAGCCTGGTGGAGCATCCCGTCTACAAAGCCGAGGCCGTGCTGGTCGTTGACCAGCGATCGGCGGGGCAGAGCAGCTACGACAATGTGCTGACCAGCGATCAGCTCACGACGACGTATGTGACGCTGATCACACAGCCCACCGTGCTGCAGGCAGCCGCCGCACAGGTGTCTGGCACCGATCCGTTGGTGTTGGCCCATCATGTGACCGTCACGGCCCCAAGCAATACACAACTGATTCAGATTGATGTGGACGACACGAATGCCCCGCGCGCCGCTGATCTGGCGAACGCGGTGGCCAATGCGTTTGTCACGCAGGAACAGCAACAACTGTCCATTGCGCTGACCACCTCGCATCAACAGTTGCTGGTGCAATTGGCCGCGGCGAACACCAGCGTCCAAACGCTGACCAGCCAGTTGGCGCACCTGCAGGCGGTCGCGCCAAACAGTCCGCAAATCGCCCAACTGCAACTCCAGTTGGCCCAGGCCACCGCCCGACAGCAGACGCTGCAGGATGTCTCCAATCAACTCGCCGCGCAGGATGTGGGCGCCAATACGAATATCGGCATCTTTCAGTCAGCCACGCCACCCCTCCAACCCGACCACCCACGCCCGCTCATCAACACGTTGGTCGGTGCGCTGGCCGGATTGCTGCTCGCGGCAGGTGTGGTACTCTTCCGTGAGTATGTGGATGACCGCGTGGATACCGAGGAGAAGGTGCGGTCGCTGCTCGATCTGCCCACCCTGGCGCAGATCGCCAACCTGGCGCACCGGACACCAGTGCTGACCGACGCCGCACGGATGGATCTGGCCGAGAGCTATCGCATCCTGCGCACCAATCTCAGTTTCACCACGCTCGACCGCCCCCTGCGCACCATCGTCATCACCAGCGCGCTGCCCGGCGAAGGCAAGAGCGTGACCGCCATCAACATCGCGCTATCGCTCGCGCAGGCCGGCAAGCGGGTGCTCTTGATCGATGCCGATCTGCGCCGCCCCTCGATCCACCACCTGCTCAAACTCAACAATCAGAGCAGCGGACTGTCGCTGCGGCTGCTGGATCGCCAGCGCGATAGCGACACGCAGACCCTGTTCGCCACCGTACCCCATGTGCCTAACTTGCTCGTCGTGCCGGCTGGCCCGACACCACCCAATCCGACCGAGTTGCTCGCATCGCACCGGCTGCAGTCCTTCCTCGCGCAGATGCTGCGTGGTGGCGCGGGCCTGGCGCCCTTCGACATCATCATCCTCGACACGCCACCGGTTGGGCTGTTCGCCGATGCCAGTGTGGTGTCCGCCGAAGCTGACGGCACGCTGCTGGTCGTCAACGCCCAGCGAACGCGCCAGGCGCAGGCGCTCCAGGCGCGCGAGGCGCTGGGGCGGGTCAACGCCCACGTACTGGGCGTCGTCCTCAATCGGGTCAAGGCCGTCGGTCAGGGTGCCTATGGTGTCTATCGCGCCTCGTATGCTTCCGGGCGGCGTGCAACGAACGGAGAGTGGGCCAGTTTCGAAGATGATCCCGTTGAGCTTGCCGTCGACCCGGCCGGTGGTGTCGTGGGTCTGACCGACCTGGCGCGATCCGCCGTCCCAGCGGCGATCCCAGCGGCGATCCCAGCCGCGATCCCAGCCGTACCCCAACTGGCGGATGAGTCTCTCCCCGCTGGCGAGACCAACGGCGAGACCAACGGCGAGGCGCGCGCCAAAGCGAACGACAAAGCGAACGACAAGGCCGACGACAACGGCCACCGGGCCGGCAAAAATATCGCCGCCCTGCGCGCGAACCAGGCCATGCGCGATGCGGTGCGCCACGGGCGCCTCCAGGCGCTCGACCAGTCCCTGACGAGTCTGGTAGTTGAGGCCCGCAAGGGTCAGTCCAACGGCCAGTCCAACGGCCACTCTAATGGCCATGGACCCGCGATTGACGGCGGCGCTTCGCTCGGATAGTGATGAACCATCGCGCCAGGCGCGCCGCGGAAGCGGAGAGGCGCCCGGCGCACGCGGAATGATACGCGACAGCATTGGAGGACGGTGTGGCAACGAGCCCATCGGCGACGGGGACCATGCCCCCCAGCCAGCGGACCGGACCAGATACCCGCGGCGCCCGGCGCGCCACGCTGGTGCAGATGGCCGCGTACCTCATCACCATCCCGATCTCGATCCCCGCCAATATCCTGCTGGCACGCTATCTTGGCCCCGCGCAATTCGGCGATTATACCTGGGCGATGCTGGTGCTCTCGTTCTTCGCGCTGTTCTCGACCATGGGCACCGAGCAGATCATCGTGCGTGACCTGAGCACCAGCGAGCGCTCGGCCTGGCCGGCGGTGATGACCACGGCGATTGGGCTGCGGCTGGTCACCTCCACAGTGGCCCTGGCGCTGTGCTGGGGGGTGACCTTGCTGCTGCCGATCTCGGCCAACCAGCGCCTGCTGGTGCTGGCGGCCAGTGGCACCCTGCTGTTCAGCTTCCAGTTTTCGAGCAGCCTGAAGACGACCTTTGATCTGGGCTTCCGCTCCGAGCAGCACATGCTCACACCCGCCGCGTTGCTGGCCATCGATCGGGTGGTGACGGCGCTGCTGATCGGCGTTGGCGTGTGGCTCAAGCTCCCGTTGTTCTGGCTGGCGTTGTTCATCGTTTACTCCGACGTGCCGTTCTTCGTGCTGCTGGCGCTGGCCAGCTGGCGCGCGCATGGCTGGCGTATCCGGCTTCCCCACTGGCGCGAGTTCGCGCAATTGCGGATCAGCCTGCCGCTGATGCTGGACAATACCCTGAGTTTCATCCATCACCGGGCCGACATCTTTCTGCTTGCCGCCATCTCGGGACCCTTCAGTGTCGGCATCTACGCCGCCGCGCAGCGGGTGCTGGATCCGCTGGGCTCGGCGATCAACATGTTCTGTACCTCTTTCTATCCCGCGCTGGCTTCAGCGCGCGAGCAATCGCCCACCTCCTTCGCCCGCACGCTGACCACCGGGTTGAGCTATGTGCTACTGGCGCTGGCGCCACTCGCGGTTGTGCTTACCTTGCGCGACCGCGAGGTGGTGGCGCTGCTCTATGGCGCGAAATACGCCGGATCGGCGTTGCCACTGGCCCTGCTGATGTGGGCGCTGGTCGCGGTCGCGGTCATGGAGGTGGTCTACTCCGCCTGCCTGGCGGCACGCATGGAGCGCTTTGTTCCCTGGGTATCGGGGCTGGCGATGGTTGGCAACCTCAGCCTGAACGCGCTGCTGCTGCCGCACTGGGGCGCAACGGGGGCGGCCTGGTCCACGCTGGGCAGCGAATCGCTGCAGGGGCTGGTGCTCGGGGTCGCCCTGGCACGACGCGAGCGCACACTGCCCTACCTGCGCCCTCTGGCACGCATTGTCATCTGTCAGGTGCTCCTGGCGGCCATCCTGCTGGTGGGCCAGCGCGTGCCGCTGCTCATGCTGTTGCCGCTGGCCACGGTGGGCTATCTGCTCGCGGCCAATGCCACCGGAGCGTTACCGCTGCGGCCCGCGCTGGTTCAGACGCACGCCACCCTGATCGAGTTGCGCCAGCGCCTGGCGCGAACCGGCCACGGCGGCGCGTGGGCGAGCGGACCGGCCTTGAACGGATTGGCCACACTGGCCGCGAGTGGCGCGTGGGGCGTGGGAGTGCTGGACGCCCTTCCCAGTCGCCTATTCGCCGTCAGCTGGCAAGCGCGCTTCCACCGCTGGCTCGTTGCGGCCCAGGGGTCGTGGCCATCGCTGGGCCATGCGTTCACCTCCACCACGACACAGGTGGCGCCGGCCTACGCGTACGCCTCAGGCAACGCGAGTGTGCCGGGGCGTCTCACGACCTTCGAACTCGCGCTGGTGCATGCGGCCGCCGGGCCCCGCGGTCGCCTGCCACGGTGGCCAGGCCTGCCCGGCTGGGCCACCACACTCGCGCTGGGCGCCCTCTGCCTCAGTTCCAGCGTGGCTATCAGTCTGAATCCGAAGCTGGCCGGCGCGGCGCTGATCGCCCTGGTGCTGCTGGCGCTGACCTGGCAGTTTCCCATGGAAGCGCTGATCGGCATGGCGCTGGTGCTCCCATTTTACGACTTCATGCTCCAGGTGCTGCGGCTGAAGCTTGGACTGAGCGGTACGGAGTTGCTCGCGGCGCAATCGCTCAAGGAAGTGGTGTTGGTGGTCGCCATCGTCGCCACACTGCTGCGAAACGTCCGCACCCGCACGGCCAGTGGGCGCTGGAGCCTGAGCGGTGTGCTGGTGCTGGGCATCGTGGCACTCACCATCGCGTGGATGCCGCTGGCCTATTCCACGACGATCGCGCTCTATGGCGCGCGCTCGATGCTCGAACCGTTTGTCTTCTGGCTGGCGGTCTATCTGGCCCGCCCCGACGCGCGACGCATCCAGCAAATGGTCTCCGGGCTGATCGTCGTCGCCACCATCAGTTCGCTGTTCGCGATCTTCCAGCACTTCTTCTGGAAGAGCTTCTACCTGGCCTACGACTACAATGGCGCGACCACCTGGGCCGGTGGTAATTTCTACGCGGTGGGGTTGAATGTCGATCGCTCATCAGCCTTTATGGCCTTGCCGCAGGAGTTCGGCGCCTATCTGATGCTGGCCATCGCGCTCACCGTGAGCTGGCTTGTCGCGACGCGCCGCGCGCGACTGTTCGTGCCACTGATCATCATGGTCGGCGGACTGCTTGTCACCTTCCAGCGCAGTTCGTGGATCGGCACCGTCGTCGCGCTGCTGGTGTTCCTCTGGCTCGCCATTCAGACGCGACGCTGGCGCCATCCCCTGCTGGTAGTGGGTCTGGTGGGCGCGGTGCTGGCCGTGGTTGCCGTGATCGTCGTGGCGCGTATTGACGTGGCCCAGATGCTCTCCGCCACGCTGACCCTGAACGATCCGAGCGCCCACGCGCATTACACCGAACTGTTCAACGATGGGCCGCGGCTGATCGGCGCCAATCCCTTTGGCCTGGGCACGGGTATGAGCGGTGTACGCACCGAGTCGTTCACCGCCAACCTCGGCCAGTTCTACAACGAAACCTTTTACTGGACGGTGGCGGCGCAGTGGGGCATCCCTGGGCTGCTGCTGGTGGTGGCGTTCCTGGTGGCCCTGGTCGCGCGCGCACAGGGCCTGGCGCTCGATCCGCGCGCGGGCGAGCTGACGCGGCGCCTGGGCGCGGCGGTCGCCGCGACCACCACGGGCATGTTGGTCGCCTCGGTCACTTTCAACCAGTGGCAACTGCCCACGTTCGCCTACACCTTCGGGCTGGTCTGTGGCCTGCTGAGCGCCTCAGCCGCCCACAGAGGTGCATCCCAGACACAGATTGGCAGGTCGTGAGTTGATGTCGCAGGTGCGGATGCCGCATATCGTGTATGTGTGTGCCGCTCCGGTCTACGGCGGCGCGGAAGAATATCTCATCGGCCTGGCGGAGAACGTCAGGCGGGCAGACTGGCGCGTCAGTGCGCTGCTGCCCCAGCGCCCCGGCTTCGCGGGCGCCGTCGCGCGGCTGGAGGCCGCGGGGGTGGGTGTCGCCACTGGACCGATCAAGACCAGCGAGGACTATCCCTGGCCTACCCTGCTGCACCTGGCCGATGTGCCACAACGCGCCTGGCTGGAGCGCACCCTGCGCGCCTATGCGCCCGATGTGGTGCACATCAACCAGCCTAACACCGAGGGTGGACAGTTGGTGCTGGCGGCGGCCGCCCGCCTCGCGGGGGTACCCGTCGTCACCACCGTCCACGCCTATGATAGCATCGGCGCACTCGGCTACCGTCTGGGCAGGCTGCGCGATGCCATCGTCGACTGGCACTACCGCCGCGTGCGGGCGATCAGCGTACCGGCGCCTACCGCCGCCCGGGTGTTGCAGCAGGCGTATCGCCACACGCGTGGCAAAGCCAGCGTGGTCGGGCCAGCGATCGATGCGGCGCGTTTCGCGCCCGCACGCGCCGCGGTGGGCGCCGCTGCCTGGCGGGCCCGTCTGGCGCCGGATGGCGCCACCCGGCTGGTGGGCGTCGTTGGCCGGCTCTCGCCCGAGAAAGGGCAGGTCGCGCTGGTGCGCGCCTGGCCACGGATCGTCGCCGCGGCGCCGGGCGCGCGGCTGGTGCTGGCGGGTGAGGGCCCCGCGCGTGGCGCCATCGAGGCGCTCTGCCAGGCAGCGGGCATCAGCGACAGCGTCGTGCTGCTCGGGGGAGTGGCGCACGACGACGTGCCCGCACTGCTGGGCGCGTTGGATGTCGTCGTGCTGCCCTCGCGCTATGAGTGCCTGCCGCTGGCGATTCTGGAAGCGATGGCGGTGGGTCGTCCCGTCGTGGCCTACGCGATCAACGCGATCCCGGACGCCATCGCGCATGAGGAATCGGGCCTGCTGGTGACCCCCGGCGACGATGTCGCGCTGGCGGCTGCCATCCTGCGCATCCTGCGCGACCCCGCGCTGGCGCGATGCCTGGGTCAGTGCGCGCGCCAGGTGATCGAGACGCGCTTTACTGCCGCGGTTCAGACGCACCAGATTCTTGACCTGTATCAGCGCGTCCTGTGCGCGCCGGAAGGAACGCACCAATGATCTCTCCAGAAGCCGCTACGACGGCTTCGACCCAACGCACCAACAGAAAGCCGGCGATGGCATCCGCGCCCCCCCGCGCCACTCCCTGGCTCCCCATCCTGGGCTACCATCGCGTCGTCGAGACGATGCCACCAGATGACGCCTGCTGGCTGTGTGTGCCGCGGCACGAGTTCGAGCGCCAGCTTGCCTGGTTTGCGCGGTTGGGGTATCGCACGATCTCGCTTGATACGGTCGGCGAACTGCTCGCGCGAAACCAGCCGATCCCCCCACGCCGCTTCGCGATCACCTTCGACGATGGCTATCTGGATAATCTCAGCGTGGCGGCGCCGGTGCTGAGTTGGTTCGGCTTCAGTGCCACGGTATACATGGTGGCCGCGCGCATTGGCGGTACGAACATCTGGGATCCCCACGCCAGCTGCGCCGCGCCGCTGATGGACTGGCAACACCTGCGGGCCTGGCGGGCGCTGGGGCATGCCGTTGGGTCACACACGCTCACGCATCCGCACCTGAGCACCTTGCGGCCTGACGCCGCGCGCCGCGAGTTGGTGGACTCGCGCCGCACGCTGGAGGACGGCCTGGGCGAGGCGGTGCCTACGTTCTGTTATCCCTACGGCGACTGGTCGGCGACCACCGTCGCGCTGGCCGAGGAAGCCGGCTATACGCTTGCCTGCAACGATGTGGCCCGTCGCGAACATGGACGCTACACCATGGCACGCACTGATCCGCGCTGTTGGCCCGCCGCCCTGACGCTAGTAAGCGGCCAGCCATGGTTCGCCGTACTCAACCAGCATGGCCTGCTGCGTCTGCCACGCTGGGGTCTGCACCAACTGTGGCAGTACCGGATCGTCGCCACGCCGCGGCGCGCGGCACATGGAAGCGAGAACCTACGATGAACGCTCAGTCGCTCGCCGGCGTAGCGGTCTTTGCCGCCGATACCCACCCCGGGCTCGCGTTGCGCATCCCGCATAGCGTGCGCGTGCGCGATCGCCAGCCATGCGGGCGCACCGGCGCGCTCGATGCGCTGGTGCTCGACGCCCAATTGCGCCAGTCGCTGGTTTGCGTTCGGGAGCTGGGCCGCGCGGGTCAGCGCGTAGGTGCGCTGGAGTGCGACGTTGAGGCGGCGGCCTTCGCCTCGCGCTGGTGCGCGGTGAGCGCGGTGGTGCCCGGGTTCACACAGGAGCCAGCGGTCTATCGCAATGCCCTTCTGTCGGTGCTCGATCGCTACCCCGCGCGGGTGGTGATCCCCGCGCACGATGGAAGCATCGAGGTTTTGCGCGCCTACCGCGCGACCCTGGAGCGCCAGACGGCGCTGGCCCTGGGCAGCGAGGCGGCGCTGAGCATCGCCGTGGACAAAGCCGCCACGCTGGCCATCGCCGAGCGCCTGGGAATCGCCGTGCCACGCGGGGTCGCGGTGGACACGCCCGAGGACGTGGAGGCGGCCCTGGCCGAGACGGGGCTGCCAGCCGTGGTGAAGCCACGCGCCTCCTGGGTGGAGCGCGCTGGCGTGGCCACGCGCCTCGTCAGCGAGGCGGTGATGAGCGTGGACGAGGCGCGTCGGGCGGTGGAGACCATTGTGCGCGCAGGCGGCAACGCGCTGATCCAGCAATGGCTGCCAGGCCGGCGGGAGGCCATCAGCGTCTTCTCCGCGCGCGGGCGCATATGGGCGAGCTTCGCGCAGGTGGCCCACCGGATGGTGCCCGTGCTGGGCGGCTCCTCCGTGCTGCGCGAGAGCATCGCGCTGCCCGCCGACTCCACCAGCGCGGCACAGCGGCTGGTGCGCGCCATCGAACTGGAAGGCTACGCCGAGGTGGAGTTCCGGCGCGATCGAGATGGCCGTCCGGTGCTCATGGAGATCAATCCGCGCCTGTCGGCGTCGGTCGAAATCGCCGTGCGCGCGGGAGTCAACTTCCCGCGGCTGCTCTTTGCCTGGGCGGCCGGCGAGCCATTGTGGAGTGTTTCCGCCTACCGCACCGGGCGGCGCATGCGCTGGCTGGGCGGCGATTACTATCACCTCAAAGAGACGCTCGCCCACCAGGGCCGGCCCGACGTGCCACCCGCAGGCCGCGCCATCGGTACCTTCCTGCTGGACTTCTTGCGCCCGGCAGCTTACGATTACCTCGATGCGCGCGATCCGCTTCCGGCGCTGGTGGCCACGGGCCAGATGCTGGGCCACCTGGCGCGCCGGGTCCTGTCCCCTCCTACAGCCCCTCTCCACGCCGGGGAGGGAGAGCGAGCAGAGGACGTACATCCGTACGCCCCTACGGATGGGCGCGCGGGGGAGCCAGCGGACGTAACTGCCACGTCAGGTGGACCAGGTGGGCAGCCAGCTGGCGTACTGGCCGATGCTCGGATAGATGCGCGAGCGGGCACGAGCGTGTCTAGCGAGCCGGAGACAGAGGGTGTGGTCACCGTGCGTGGATCCGGGAGAGCGGGGCAGCATCTGGATAGGCCCACGGATAGCTATCCCGCCCGTGTAGCATTGGAGCGACCTTGATGAACGTCGCCGATTCCCAGTTGCCGCTGTCCTCACCGACAGATCAGCCAGCGATCCGCGCGCGGCTCGGTCGCGCGCTCGCCGGCGTGCTGCTGTCCACCGCCGCTGCCGCTGGCCCGCTGATCCGTCGCGGGTCGTCCGACCGACTGGGACACCATGCCCGGCTGATGACCGGACCACAGGGACCGTATGTCGCCAAGCGCGCTACGACACCAGAGGAACGTAAAGGGGTGTGGATGGAAGTGCGCATGCTGCCCGCGGTGCGTCGCTATGCCGGCGCCGAGGTCATCGTCCCCCGCCTGCTTCATGTGACTGAGGCATCCGACGAGCTAGAGATCGATCTCGAATGGCTCGCTGGCTACCATAGCCGGGTGTCGCTGGCACGCTGTGCGCGCGGGGTGGATTGGCTGGCCCATCTGCCACTGGCGGCTTTTGCCGATCTGCCCGAACTCGACGCCGCGACGCTGCTGGACCAGGCGGAACTGGACCTGTTCACACTGAGCGGCGACCCCCTGTGGCGGCAGCGCGGTCCCCTACCAGAAGATCTGCTCGATCGCCTGCGCCAGCATGCCTTCGCGCTGGCCGCCTTCCCTACGGTGGTCGTGCACAATGACTATCGCCCCGGCAACGTGCTCGTGCGTGGCGAGGCCATCGCGCTGATTGATTGGGCCGCGCCCGCGCGCGGCTGCATGCTGCTGGACTGGCTGCACCTGGGGATCACGCACATCGAATGGCTGCCCGCCATCTGGCGAGAACTCGAACGCCGCGTGGCTGACGATCCCGCGCGGGCCGCCGCGCTGCCGCATGCGGGGTGGTTCTGCGCTGTGGTCGCCGCCTGCCACACCGCGGCCCATGCCATGCAGCGACCACGTGGTCTCACACTCGCGCCGCGGGGTGCTGTGCTGCGCCTGCTACTGGCACGGGAGCCGAGACTGGCACAGGGGTGATCGCCGTCGCTTTGGCCACCCTCAATCGGTGGCAGTGGATGGTGCGGGAGTCCCAGCCGCGCCACGGCGTGCCAGCCAACCGACGACGACCCCGAGCGTGGTGCCATAGATCCAGTGGACCAGCACCATGATGATCGGTCGGTCGCGCCGGTCGCGTTGCGCTGGCGGCATCAGTCCGAGGGCTGGCGCCCATCCCATATAGCTGACAAACCAGATCAGGGTGCCATAGATCACCCCCTGGACGGCGGGATAACGCGCCAGCGGCAGCCGCCGGTATACCAGACCGAAGAACGTCCCACCTGCCGCGCCGAAGCCGAAGTGGAATACGAGCGCGAGCGCATTTTTCGCGGTCGTGTGCTGGTGCTGGCGCAGGCCTGGAAACAACGCCTTCTGGATGATGCGCTCGGGTGGTAGACGCCCCACCAGACCGATCGAGCGTGCGGCAAGCATGCCGGCACTCATGAGGAGCGTGCCGAGCATCCCGCCGAGGGCACCGTTCAATCCCGCCCGCACCATTCGCGGCAGCATTGTGGGCGGCACGCCCTCCGCGCGCTGCAGCTCCGTTCGACGCGAATCACGCACGCTCACCATTGCCATCACCTCCAGTGCGCCGGAACCAGCCGTTGAGCGAATCGGGGCATCGTCTGTCGTTCCGCGTGACCTCTGTGACCTGGAGAGCACGAGCAAGATGCGTTCCAGCGTTTGTGCGTGACGCTCATGCGCTCGTTGGCGCAGAGGAGCCGGCACCGGGTGGCGTAGCCCCTTGAACGCGCACACGGATGAGCGAGATGATGTCGTCGAGCAACACTATCTGGTCGAGTATGTGGTGTTCGTCCGCCGTCAATTCATCGGCTGAATTTCGGTGCGGGAGCTCGCGCAGACGCTTGATCGTCGCATCGGATAGCCGAAAGTCGGCAATCGCCTCGCGCGAGGGTCCGCGCGCAAAGAACTCAACGACCTCCGCAACAGGACTCACGGTCGATGCCTGGCGCATGGCGATCTGCTCCTCAGCCTCTTATACTACATCCTGGAGCACACTCGCGGTGTGCGGTGGTTACAAGCCAGGTTTTGCCCGGCATCCAGAGGGCGTACCTCCGTACGCCCCTACATGATTTGACACTATAATGGCACACGATCCGTAGGCTAAGTATACCGTGCCATTTGCACTCTGATCAGAGGACCCTGCTCAGCGCGGCAGCATGCCGGGCCCCCAGATGGTGAGCGTGCCGATGGCGGCATCCAGCAGCAGCAGGTGGCTGCCATCTGGCGACCACTTGAGCCAGACTGACTGCTCTGAGATCAATCCTCGCCCAGGCGCAGCGTCTTGCCCAGACCGATGCGCGCCGCCGCGCGCGACGTGACCACCAGTCCAATCAGGAAGGCGACGAGCAGCGCGGCGTAGAAGATGGCGATGTTCAGCGGATCAACGAAGAGCCGGTCGGCTGGCACGCCGACGGTGGTGGCGTCGAGCGCGGCATCGTTGAACTGCAGATAGGGCAGCGTCGCGGTAGCCAGCACGGCGCCGAGCAGCGTGCCACCCACCAGGCCGAAGAGGTAGACCACCGCCTGTTCGCCCAGCAGCAGCCGGCTCAACTGGCGGGTGCGCATGCCTAGCGAGCGCAACACGGCGAACTGCACCGCGCGCTTGCGGGCGCTCAGGGCCGCCTGCACAATACTGCCCAGCAACGCTAGCGCCACCGCCAGCACCACCCCGGCGGCCAGCAGGCCGCGCATGCCGGTCTGCAACGGGCTATCGGTGATCGCGGTGCGCAGTTGCTGCCGATCAACCGTCGCGATCGCGCTGAGATTGGGCGTCAGGCGCGCCAGCGCCGCGGTGAACGCGGTGCGTTGCGCTGGGTCGGCGGGGGCCCGCAGCCAGAATTCGTTGGGGCCGAACGGCGGCGAACCGCGGATACCCGCCAGATCGCTGATGCCGACGACGATCAGGCCGCCGGGCGTTTGGCCGGGATAGTAGGTCGGGAAGTCCTGGATGATGCCCGCGACGACGAATACCGTCTGGTCGGCTGCGGCGCTGGCGAGTGCCAGCTGGAAGGTTTGTCCCTGCTGCAGATGCTGGGTCGCCGCGAACGCCGCGGTGACTAGCGCCGCGACCGGATGGTCGGCGCCGCCCAGGGAACTGATGCCAGTAGCGGTCGTCTGCCCGGCAGTGCCCGCCGGCCACTGGCGGGCCTGGAGCGTGGTCATGAGGCTGCTCAGCGAGGCGCTGGCGTAATCCGCGCGCCAGGAGGTCGCCCCCGCCACCTGGGGCCAGGTGCTCGGATCGACCGCCAGCACGGCGACGGGCAAACCACCCTGGTTGAGCGTCACCTGCGCGCTCCCCCGGAAGACCGGCGTCACTCCTGGCGCGCCGGGGAGCGCCGCCAGTTCACCCTGGGCGCGGGTGGCATCGCCACCGGCCAGCGTCTGGGCCACCACGACGCGGAAGTCGGCGCCCACCTGATAGGCCGCGCGGTCGCCGCCATTGTGGGTCAGTGACGTCGTGAAGGTCAGCGCGAAGAGCCCCAGCCCCACCCCCAGCGCCAGCAGCAGCGCCAGGCGCATCGGACCCGTGGCGCTGCGCGACACCTGGGAGAACGCGAGCATGCCCACCGCGCCACGGGCGCGGGCCGCCAGCCGCGCGCCCAGCCCCGCCGCCACCGGAAAGGCGCGCAGCACCAGCAATCCGCCGGCCAGCAAGAGCAGAGCGGGCGCCGCGAACAGGACCGGACTGCTGGCGGTCTGGCCCAACTCCGTACGCGCGCTCAGCCCGCCAAAGAGGCTGAGGTCCACATACGCCAGCACGCAGATGACCGCCAGCGCGATATCCAGATAGAAGCGTCGCCAGAATGGTTGGTGATTGGC
>DASYGC010000354.1:0-2355 GCA_036000225.1 Ktedonobacterales bacterium
ATTAGAACACATGGAAGCGCGTAGTGGTTGCAACGTCGTCAGACGCGCCGGTGTTATGGTGGGGATGGACGCGGTCGCGCGCGACGTAGCGGGTGGGTGTGGTGCGGGTTGACCGGCAGCGGCCACGAAGCGGCTCTGGCGGGGGAGTTGGGATGTTGGAGAATAGCGGATCGCACGTCATGCCACATACGTTCGAGTTGGCATTGCCCGGTCCAATCGATATGCCCGCGTCGGTCGAGCGATTTCGCCGGTGGGGTGATGATCTGCTGGACCGCTGGGACGGTCAGACGTTCGTGCGCGTGACGTATGCCGATGGCGTCGCGCTGCCGTACGCCTGCACCGTCATCGGGACGACTGAGGCGCCACGCGGCCGGGTCATGGTGCGCGAACCGGCCGAGGCGCCAGCGGTGGAACGGGCCATACGCGGCATGTGGGGGATGGCATCACCGGGCAGCCTGGAGCAATTGGCCGCACGCGATCCAGCGATTGCGCGGCTCAACGAGCGCTTTCCCGGCATGCGGCCGATCGTTCATGCCGATGGCTTCTCGGCGCTGGTGCGTTCGATCAGCGCGCAGCAAGTGAATCTGACCTGGGCGGCGACCACACGCCGCCGGTTGGCGGAGCGCCTGGGGCAGCGACACACCATTGGACAGTATGCTGTCTACACGCTCGCGCCCGCGCGCCTGGCCGCGGCGGCGGTCAGCGATCTGCGAGCGATGCAGTTCACTACGCGCAAAGCGGAATATCTCATTGGTCTTGCCAGCCACATGGTAGATGGCTCGCTCGATCTGGCGACGCTGGCCGCCAGCGACGACGAAGAGGTGGTCGCGCGCTTGTGCACGGTGCGCGGCCTGGGCCGGTGGACCGCTGAATGGTATCTGGCGCGCACGCTCAGCCGGCCAGTCGTGGTCGCGGGCGACCTGGGCGTACGCAAGGCGGTGGGTCTGGTGTATGACGCTGGCCCATTGCCGGATGAAGGCCAGGTGCGCGCGCTCACCGCGCACTGGGGCGCGGCGGCGGGTCTGGCGCAAGAACTGGTGCTGTATGCGCTGGCGATGCACGCGGCTGCGGCGAAGTGACACCAGAGCGGACACCCGTGCGCCACGGACGCAGAACGGACATAACGGAGGCCAGAGCGCACACCCATGCGCCACTACGCAGACAAGGCGTTGGCGATGTGGGTGCTTGGGACAAATTGCCCGCGTATAATGCCGTACTCTTGCCACTTCCGGTCTGGGAGTGGTACGGTGGAATCGGGTGCTGTGCCTTGCGATTGTGAGCACAGCGAAAACCAACACATGGCACAGAGGGATGTCACACGGCCCGTCGGAGTACGCATGGTTGAGCACAACAAGAGTGAACAGGCGGCCAGCCAGGGCGCGCTAATGCCGGGGAACACGCTAGAGCTGGGCGCGCGCGGTCGTACGGCGGCGCAGCGCTTCAGCCGGGCGGTGCGCGGACCGGTGCTGGGACTGGTGGTCAACCTGGTGCTGGTTGCCGTCAAAGGGGTGGCGGGGATCGCATCCGGCTCGGCCGCGTTACTGGCCGACGCGGGCCATTCCGGCGCCGATGTTGCCAACAATTTGCTGGTGCTGGGCTCCCTGATCTATGCGCGGCGACCCGCCGACGAGACCCATCCCTATGGCCACGACCGCGCCGAGGTGCTGGCGGCCCTGGTGTCAACCTTTATTCTGTTGGCGGCCGCGCTCTTCTTCGGGTGGGAGTCGCTGCAAAAACTGATCGCCGGGGAGCCGACGCCCACGCTGCTGGCGTTGTGGGTGGCGATTGGGAGCATCGCCGTCAAGTTGGTGGTGGTACGCGTCGAAGCGCGGATCGCGCGCGATGTCACCTCGCTGGCAGTGCGCGCTGATGCGCGCGACAGCCTCTCTGACGTGCTCAGCTCGATTGCGGTGGTGGTGGGTGTGCTGGGCGCGCACTTCGGCGTGCCGCGTCTTGACGGTGTCGCGGGATTGGTGATCGCGCTGCTGATTCTGATGACCGCGATCCAGATCGGCGGCGAGGCCAGCCACGAACTGCTGGAGCACAATCTGAATCCCAAGGTGCTCGATCGCGTGCGCGCGGCGGCGCTGGGGGTAGATGGCGTGGTTGCGGTACGCGGCATCACGGGCCGCACGCATGGCAGCGATGTGCTGGTCGAGCTGAGCATCCAGGTTGATCCACAGGCGACGGTGGAGCAGGGCGCGACGATTGCCGACTGTGTGCGGCACGCGATCTACGAGCAGGTACCCGAGGTGGGCAATGCGTTGGTGGAGCTCAACACCGATCACATCCAGCGCCTGCGCAGCCAGTTCCGGTGAAGTACTACGAGGTGATCGGGAAAGGAACGACACGATG
>DASYGC010000355.1:0-2375 GCA_036000225.1 Ktedonobacterales bacterium
GTGGGCTGGTCGTTAGCGGCTGCCGAATCCGCGCTATTGGCTGTTGGCGCGCTCGCCTCAGGCCTCGGGCCACCCGCCGCTGGACGTGGCGTGCGTGGGCCGCGCGGTGCGCCGCCAGCGCCAGGGCCACCGGAACGGGGACCACCGGGTCCACCAGATCGGGGACCACCAGGACCACCGGAACGCGGGCCACCAGGACCACCGGAACGCGGGCCACCGGGTCCGCCAGAGCGGGGACCACCACGGCCCTCGCCGCGTCCACCATCGCGTCCATCGCCGCGCCCATCGCGTGGACCACCACGGCGGTCGCCGCGCTCACCGCGATCATGACGTTCTGCCGCTGGCGCTGAGGATCCCTGAGAACTCACACGCTCTCCCTGGCGCTCAGGCAACACGTCGCCATGATAGATCCAGACCTTGACGCCGATGACACCATAGGTCGTATGCGCCTCGGCCAGACCATAGTCGATATCGGCGCGCAGTGTCTGGAGTGGCACACTGCCCTCAGACTCCTTCTCGACACGCGCGATCTCAGCGCCGCCGAGTCGGCCGCCCATCACCACCTTGACGCCTTTGGCGCCAACGCGCATCGTCTTCTGCACGGCCTGCTTCATGGCCCGCCGGAACGAGACACGCTTCTCGAGTTGATCGGCGATGCTGCGCGCCACGAGATAGGCGTCCAGTTCGGGCGTGCGAATCTCGACGATGCTCAGGCGCACCTTCTTCTTCGTCAGGCGCTCCAAATCCTGGCGCAACCGCTCAACGCTCTCGCCGCTCTTGCCAATCACAATGCCTGGCTTGGCCGTGTGGATGGTGACGGCGATCTGCGTCCCGGCGACACGCTCGATCTCGATGCGTGAGATGCCCGCGTTGGCCAGGCGCTTGCGGATGCTGTCGCGCAGCTTGCGATCTTCCGCAAGCAGGTCTTTGTACGTCTTATCGGCGTACCAGCGCGAGTCCCATCCTTTGATGATTCCCAACCGGAAGCCGGTGGGATGAACTTTATGCCCCAATCGAGAGCCTCCTCTGCCGCAGCCTAATGCCGACGAGCATTCTCACGCGCCTTGCGCGGCACGTCCATTGGATCATCCGAGACGTAGACGGTGATATGCGTGCTGCGCCGCAGAATGCGCGAAGACCGCCCATGGGGACGAGCGCGGAAGCGCTTGATCTTCATGCCTTCATCGGCCTGCGCATTGACCACCCAGAGTTCATCGGGATCCATGCTATAGTTGTTTTCGGCATTCGCTGCCGCCGAGGCGACGACCTTATAGACATCACGCGCCGGCATATTTGGCAGGAACTTCAAGATAGCAAGCGCCTCACTTACGCGGCGCCCCTTAATGGCGTCGGTCACGCGCCGCACTTTGCGGGGCGGATGACCCACGTTTTTGGCAATTGCCCGTGTCTGCATACAATCCCCCCGCTAGCGCACACGCCCCGTTTTCTCGTTCCGGTCGCCAGCGTGCCCGCGAAAGTGGCGGGTGGGGGCGAACTCGCCGAGTTTGTGGCCGACCATGTTTTCGGTGACATACACCGGCACATGCGTCTTGCCATTGTGAACCGCGATGGTCAGGCCGACCATCATCGGCAGAATCGTCGATGCGCGCGACCATGTCTTGATAACGCGCTTTTCGCCGCCCCGCGCCATCCCCGCAACCTTCTTGAGCAGGGAGGGATGGATATAGGGGCCTTTCTTTGTCGAACGCGACATAGAATCCTCTTTCCGTTCCGACTACCGGCCCCTGCCGGCGTTACGACGTCGCAGAATAAACTTATCGGTCCGCTTGTTGTGGCGGGTGCGATAGCCCATCGCTGGCTTGCCCCAGGGAGTCTGTGGCTGGCCGCCGATTGGCGCGCGCCCCTCACCACCACCATGCGGGTGATCCACCGGATTCATCACCGAGCCGCGCACATGCGGGCGGCGTCCCAGATACCGTGAGCGACCAGCCTTGCCAATGCGCACGTTCTCGTGATCGAGATTGCCCACCTGGCCCACCGTCGCCACACAGTCGAGATGGAAGCTCCGCTGCTCGCCAGAAGGCAGACGCACCACGGCGTAGTCGCCCTCTTTCGCCATCAGCTGAGCCGCCGTGCCTGCGCTGCGGACGATCTGGCCGCCGCGCCCGATATGCATCTCAATGTTGTGGATGACCGTGCCAGTTGGGATGTTGCGCATCGGCAGCGAGTTGCCCACGCGGATATCCGCCTCGGGGCCGCTCATCACATGGTCGCCGACCTTCAGGCCGTTCGGCGCAAGGATGTAGCGCTTCTCGCCGTCAACATAGTGCAGCAGCGCGATACGCGCCGAGCGATTCGGGTCATACTCAATCGAGAAGACCTTCGCCGGAACGCCGAACTTGTTGCGCTTGAAA
>DASYGC010000356.1:0-2990 GCA_036000225.1 Ktedonobacterales bacterium
GCAGGTCGCTGGCGAACACCCCCCAACCCACGTCCCGCTCCAACCCCACCAGCCCATGCGAGCGGCAGCGCGCCAGGCCATAGTCGCGGCGTAAGCTGTGGATGCGTGCCTCGATCCCGGCGCGCCAGCGATAGCGGCGGCGCCAACTGCGCTGGCGCTCGCGGGCCTGCTGGGCGGCACTGGGCGGCCCCATGCGCGGGATGACCACGTGCGTCACGCCTAGCGCCTGCGCGGTCGCCTCGATCCCGCAGGTGTGCAGATGACGGTCCCCGGTCGCCAGCCAGGCTGGCCGTCCAAAGACCGCCTGGAGATGCGCGAGGGCCGGCACCGCCTGCTGGAGCCGGTCCACCTGCTTATCACTGGCCTTTTGAGCGTGCGCGCTGCGCGCCAAGTTGTCGCTGGCGGACTCGCGCCAACGCTTGTCAGGAGCGTTCGGCTGATGTACCAGGCACGCCATACCAGCCGGATTCTCGACAGGAGAAACTGCGCTCAGGCTTGGGTTGGCACTCGCTCGGCATCAGCGGGCGGCGTAGCGGTTCCCTTCAGATGCTGGCACAACTCGTCGAAGAGGGCGGTATCGATCTCGCCGGCAGCGAAGCGCGCAATATCTCGGTGGCCGATTGGTTCGGACCAGTCCGCGGCGCTGTGGGCGGGCGCGATTGAGCTGGAGTGCGCCTGAACCAGCGCGCCAGCGCCCAGACCCCAGCCCCAGAGCGGCATTCCAGATTACCATCATGAACACCATGAACTTCGAATGTGGCCACCAGTGGCAGCCATATTCCCACATCATGACATACCGCTCGCTTCCATTCACCCTGAAGCGTCCTCACACGCGCGGATATCGTCAGTGATGATTGGCAGCGCCGAACGTCGCCAGCGGAGGCGCGGTGATGTCGAGATATTCTTCGACGCATCCGGATTCGTAGCGGACGGTATGGGGAAATCCGGCCATGCGCAACACCTCACGCATACGATGATTGGAATCCATGACCTCGGCCACGAACGAGGTAAATCCTCGCTCGCGGGCATGGGCGGCCAGGTGGTGTAGCAGCGCGGTGGCGATTCCGTGGCCCTGCCAGCGGTCTTCGACCAGGAAGGCGACCTCAGCCGCCGCGGCGGATATGCCCTCATAGCGCACCACTGCGATGATCTGTTCGTCGTCACCCGCGTCCAGCGTCGCCACCAGCGCCATGCGCGTGGCGTAGTCGACGTGGGTCAGGTGCTCCACCATGCCCTCCGACAGTACCGGAAGCGCCCGGAAGTAGCGGAACATGATCGAGTCAGGCGAGACACGCGCGTGGAACGCGCGTAGCCGCTCGCCGTCGTCGGCCCGGATGGGCCGCACGCGTACGAGCGTGCCGTCGCGCAGTGCCAGTAGAAAATCAACGTTAGTCTCGTCTGGCACATCCCTGCTCATTGGCCGTTCATTCGCCACGCCGCTCATCGTCATCCCCCCGTTCCGCGCTGCCTCAGCTCACCTACTACCGACCAAAGTGGGATGCCGCTCTTCGGCCAACATCGGTGGGTGCTTGGGTCGCAGCGCCACCACGTGCCGTATCCCATTCTGGGTGACTGTGACGCCCAAAGCACGCTCTTCAAATCGCGACAGAATGTGGCCACACTGCACACAGGAGAGGTAGCCGCAGTCCCTTTCTTCTTCCAGCGCCAGATCACCATGGCAGTGGGGGCATGCTCTCAACATTAGCATCATGCACCTCGCTCTCTACCCGCCGTGGTGTGGACTACGCTGTCCAGGAGGACCGGCCACTTCTCGCGGCTCACATTGTAATGATGGCGGCCGCACCACACAGCGCCATCACGAAATTGTCCGCCGCGTCACGCCTGCGTCACGGTGGCGGTGAAGGTTGTCACGCTGTGCCGTCACGCTGCGCCCTCACTTGCTCAGTCCAGGCGGCGCGTCGGCTGCCCAGCGCCCTGCTCGCACACGATGAATCGTGCCTCGGCGATTGCCTCGGACCTGTGACTGAGACGTGAGAGTTCCGCCACGCGCAGTGACGAGCTGGTGAGTTCCGCGACGCATCACTAACCAGGGAGCGTGGTCGGAGCAGCCAGCCCACGAGGAGCAGACACCGCTGCGGGCCCATCTGACAACCGAGCAGACAACATGGGCCGCACGTGAGTCGCGGGCCGGAAGGATACTCGTATGAAGATCGGCATTCCCACCGAAGTGGAGCAAGGTGAGACCCGGATCGCGCTTACTCCAGACGTATTACCGCCGCTGCTGCGAGATGGGCATGAGGTTTTCGTCCAGATGGGCGCGGGTGCAGCGGCGCACATGACCGATGCGATGTTCATGGCCGCGGGAGCGCAGATAGTAGCGACCACGGCGGTGCTGTACGCGACGGCGGATGTCGTGTTCAAGGTGCAGCCGCCGGTTCCCGAAGATCCGCAAACCGGGGCGCACGAGGCGGAGACCATTCGAGAGGGAGGTGTCTGCATCGGCTTGCTCGCGCCACTTACACGTTCCGATGTGGTCTCCATCTTCGCGCGCCGGCGCGTCACCTGCTATGCGCTGGAACTGCTCCCCCGTATCGCGCGAGCCCAGAGTATGGACGCGCTGACTGCTATGGCCACCGTCGCCGGCTACAAAGCGGTATTAGTGGCCGCGGACCGGCTCGACCAATTCTTCCCGCTGCTGATGACCGCCGCCGGGACCATCCGGCCGGCGAATGTGCTGGAGTGTGGATGCGGAAGCAGCCGAGCACACGGTCTCACCTATCGGCGAGCAAGGCGGCAAAGCCATCTCGGTGCGCGCCGACATGAGCAAGGTCAGCGAAATCGAGTCCATGATAGCGCAAGCCGTGGCGCGCTACGGACGCCTGGATATTCTGGTGAACAACGCGGGTATCTACCCGATGAAGCCCGCCCAGGCGATCACCGAGGCTCTTTGGGACCGCGTCCTCGACATCAATCTCAAAGGCACCTTCTTCGCGGCGCAGGCCGCCGCGAAGCACATGATTACTGCGGGT
>DASYGC010000357.1:0-5980 GCA_036000225.1 Ktedonobacterales bacterium
GCGCACCAGCGCGCGTAGCGCCTCCAACTCCACCCCCGCCTGCCCCGCCAGCGCCGCGGCATCCCCCTCTGGCCCCCCCGCGTCCGGGGGCAGGGCGGAGAACGCCTCTGGCCCCCCCTCGCCTCGTAGGAGAGGGGATAGGGGGTGAGGTTCGCTGGCGATCAGCGCGCGCAGGGCGCGGGCGACAATGCCTGTCTGCCCCGGCTGATAGCGGATCACGCTGGTGGCCAGACGGTCGAGCCGCAGCGGCTCGGACGTCACCACGATCAACTGAGCGCCCGCGCGGATCGCTTTGCGGATGCGCAGATCAATGATCGGCTGGCGTTCGTATGGGTCGGCGCCCAGCAGCACGATATGCGACGCGCGATCCAGTCCGGCGATGGATCCCGTCCACACCCAGGGCAGATCGCCATCGCGCTTGTCGGGGAAGCTGCCGTGCCAGTGATCGACGTTGTTGGTGCCAATGCCCGTACGCAGCAATTTCTGAAAGAGGTAGGCCTCTTCGTTGGTGGTGTGCGTCGAGCCGATACCACCCACCGCCTGTGGACCAGCGTGCCGGGCAATCTCAGCCAGCCGCTGGCCCACCAGCGTGAGCGCATCATCCCAGGTGGTTGGTTGCAGTTGCCCTCCGCGCCGCACCAGCGGTGTGCGCAGCCGCTCAGGGCTGTTGAACGCGCCCAGGGTCCAGCGCCCTCGGTCACAGAGCCAGCCATCGTCGATGTCGTCGTTGGTACGCGAATACTGGCGCTGCACCTTGTCTACGCGCACATCCACCAGCACATTGCAGCCCACCGCGCAGTTGCCACAGACACTGGGCGTGCGCTTCAGTTCCCAGGGTCGCCCCATGAAACGGAAGCTCTTGGCCGTCAGCGCGCCGACCGGACACATCTCGACGACATTGCCGCTGAAGATCGAGTCGAAGGGCGCATCGGGATCGGGTCCGACCTCGGTGAGAAAGCCACGCTGCTTCATGATGAGGCCGCTCTCCATCGCGACCTCCTGGCAGAAGCGCACACAGCGCTGGCAGGCGATGCAACGCTCGCGATCCAGCAAAATCGCCTCGCTGACCGGCAGCGGCTTGGAAAAGTGGCGCTTGGCGACATCGAAGCGGCTGTTGCCGGGACCATAGCGCAGAGTGAAGTCTTGCAGATTGCACTCGCCGCCCTTGTCGCATATGGGACAGTCGAGCGGGTGGTTGATGAGCAGGAACTCCAGCGTACCCGCGCGCGCCTTGCGCACGGCGTCGGTGTCGGTGTGAACGACCATGCCCTCAGTGACGGTCGTGGTGCAGGCGGTCTGGAGCTTGGGCATCTTTTCGACGGCCACAAAGCACATGCGGCAGGCGCCCAGCGGATCCATCTTGGGATGGTAGCAGTAGATCGGAATCTCGATGCCCAGTTGCTGCGCGGCCGCCCAGACCACGCTCCCTTTGGGAACGCTCACCGGGCGCCCGTCGATTGTCAGATTCACCAGATCTGTCGGCTCGGTCACTGTCTAGACTTTCTCACTGGCTGCCCAGAGCGCACACCCGTAGCGCAGCGTCGCCACTACCGATAACGGAATCTAGCGGGCGTACATCCATCTATACACCCCCACACCGCGGCGGAGCATGAGTCTCCACGGTCTACGCTCGCCCATCGGAGACCAGGTCCGCTCCAGTATGCGTGGCGGATCGCGCGCCCGGTCCCACCAGGCACCCCCCGGTATGGATGTGGTGCAAGTATTCATCGCGGAAGAGGGCGATGCTGCTGGTGATGCAGTTGATAGCCGTATCGCCCAGCGGACAGAAGCACTTCCTATCCATATTATCACAGACATCCAGCAGCAGCGGCAGGTCGCTCTCGCGTCCATCGCCATGTTCGAGCCGGTCAATCAGTTCCACCAGCCAGTAGGTGCCTTCGCGGCAGGGGGTGCATTTGCCGCATGACTCGTCGCGATAGAACTCGATCAGGCGCAGTGTGGCGCCCACGATACAGGTGTCGTCGTCAATCACCACGATGCCGCCCGACCCCAGCGACGAGCCCGCCGCCGCCATCGCCTCGTGGTCCAGCGGTGTGTCGAGTTTGTCGGCGCCGATTAGTGGCGAGGATGAGCCGCCGGGGATGATCGCCTTCGCGCGCTTGCCCTGCCACACGCCGCCGCCCAACTCGTCGATCAGCACCGCGAGCGGTGTGCCCAGTGGCAGCTCGTAGTTGCCCGGCCGCTCCACGGCGCCACTCAAGCAGAAGACGCGCGTGCCCTTGCTCTTCTCGGTGCCATAGGCGGCGTAGACCGCCGCGCCATGGCGCACGATGGCGGGAATCGTCGCCATCGTCTCGGCGTTGTTGATGACGGTGGGGCAGCCGTAGAGACCGACGACCGCTGGGAACGGTGGCTTGAGCCGCGGATAGCCGCGTTTGCCCTCCAGCGATTCGAGCAGCGCGCTCTCCTCGCCGCAAATGTAGGCGCCGGCGCCGCGATGCACCGTCACCTCCAGATCGAAGCCGCTGCCCAGGATATCCTTGCCCAGCAGGCCCGCGGCGTAGGCCTCATCCACCGCGCACTGTACCCGGCGTCCCGCCAGCGCCAGCTCGCCGCGCACGTAGATGAAGGCGTGGCGCACCCTGGTCGCGTACGACGTGATGATGGCGCCTTCGAGCAACAGGTGCGGGCTGGTCTCCATAATCATGCGGTCTTTGAAGGTGCCCGGCTCGCTTTCGTCGCCGTTGACGCAGAGGTAGCGCGGCTTGGGGTTGTCCTTCGGCAGGAAGCTCCACTTGACGCCGGTGGCAAAGCCCGCGCCGCCCCGTCCACGCAGCCCCGATTGCTTCACCTCTTCGACCAGCGCCTCGGGCTGGAAGTCGCGCAGCGCCTTGGCCAGCGCCGCGTAGCCGCCGTGCTCGCGGTAGACCGCGAGCGTGTCGATGCCCGGCACCTCGAAGTGCTCGGTGACGAAGCGCGGACGCGGGCCGAGGGGGAGTCCAGAGGCGTTTACCCCCCTGCCCCCCGGCGCGGCGGGTCCAGCGGGGGGTGGTGCGTCGGTCATGGATGGTGCTCCTCTCCGACCCCCCTGCCCCCCGGTGCGGGGGGTCCGGCGGGAGTGGTGGCAGGCGGTCCAGCGGGATCGGTGGCGGCGTGCCCTTTGCGCGGTGGGCGGAGCTGCTCGATCAGCGCGTCGGCGCGGTCGAGCGTGACGTTCTCGACGAACTCATCGTTCACCTGCAGCACGGGCGCCGTGCCGCACGAGGCCAGGCACTCGATGCCGAGCAGGGTGAACGCGCCATCGGGCGTCGTCTCACCACGTTGGATGCCCAACCGCTGCTCCAGGTAAGCGAGCAGTTGATCGCAGCCGCGCAGATAGCACGAGATGCTGGTGCAGACCTTGATGACATGGCGTCCGACGGGCTTGCGAAAGTACATCGAGTAGAACGAGACAACCGAATCCACCTCGTCGGCGCGCAACCCCAGCACCTCAGCCACGGCATCCACGCCCTCGGGCGTGATGTAGCCTTCCTCCTGCTGCGCGATATGCAGCGCGGTCAGGGTCGCCGAGCGCGCGCTGGGATAGGTGGCCGCCGCCGCGCGCATACGCGCGCGCGCCTCCTCACCGATCACCGGTCCACCTCCCCCAGTACGATATCAATGCTGCCGATGGCCGCCACCACATCCGAGAGCAGCGCCCCTTCGACCATGGTGGGCAGCGCCTGCAGATTGGCGAACGACGGCGCGCGCACATGCATGCGATACGGCTTCGCGCTGCCGTCGCTGACGAGGTAGTAGCCCAACTCGCCTTTGGGCGCCTCGATGCGCAGGTAGACCTCACCAGCCGGCGGACGATAGCCCTCGGTGTAGAGCTTGAAGTGGTGGATCAGCGACTCCATATTGGAGGAAACCTCCCACTTTTGCGGCGGCACGATCTTGCGGTCGTCAATCTGCCAGGGACCCTCGGGCATGCCATCGATCGCCTGCTGTACGATGCGCAGGCTCTGATCCATCTCGAGCATGCGCACCAGATAGCGATCGTAGACATCGCCGTTGGTGCCCACCGGCACATCGAAGTCGAAGCGCTCGTAGCCCGCGTAGGGGAACATCTTGCGCACGTCGTAGGCGACGCCGCTGCCGCGCAGCGTGGGGCCGCTGCACCCCCAGGCGATGGCATCCCGCCCCGAAATGACGCCCACCCCCGTGGTGCGCTCGATCCACAGCCGGTTGTTGGTCAGCAGATCGTGATACTCACGCAGGCGCGGCGGAAAGAGCTGGAGGAAGGCGCGCACCTGGGCATCGAAGCCGGGCGGCAGATCGGCCTGCAGCCCACCGGGCATGATGTAGCTGGTCATCAGGCGCACGCCTGAGCAGAGTTCGAAGATGTCCAGGATCACCTCGCGCTCGCGAAAGCCATACAGAAACATGCTCATGGCGCCCAGGTCCAGCGCGTGGGTCCCGAGCCAGACCAGGTGGCTGGCGATACGCTGCAACTCGACCAGCGCGACGCGGGCAAAGACCGCCTTGCCCGGCAGCTCCTCCACGCCCAGCAGCTTCTCGACGGCCAGCGCGTAGCCCAGATTATTCGAGAGCGGGGCGAGGTAGTCCATACGATCGGTGAGCACCAGCGTCTTGAAGTAGCTCTTGGCCTCGGCGGTCTTCTCGATGCCGGTGTGCAGGTAGCCGATGTCGGGAATCGTCTTGATGACCTTCTCGCCGCGCAGCGTGAGGATCAGCCGCAGCACGCCATGCGTGGAGGGATGTTGTGGCCCCATGTTGATGGTCATGGTATCGCCGTGGGCCTCTCCCCCTGCCCCCTCCCCTACGAGGGGAGGGGGTTCAGAGGGTCCCCTCTGCCCCCCGTGCGCGGGGGGCGCGGAGGAGGGCTGGGGATCGGGCATGGTGGATTGGGGATCGGACCGCATCGTATCTCCCTGGCGGTTCAAAAGGTGGTCATTCGTTAGCAGGGGATGGCTTGCCACGAGCGCGCCGGCGGACCGGACGGTCGGCTGACTCAGGCGAAGGCGGGATCTCGGGGGCGCCGGCGGGTGTCCGCAGCGTTTGCCGTCCGATTCCCGGCGCCATGGGTTGGTTGAAAGGCACCTGGCCGCCCCAGTGCGGTTCCGGCAGGCTGAATCCAGCCAGCGGGTAGTCTTTGCGCAGCGGATGACCGACCCAGTCCGTGGGCATCAACAGGCGTGGCATAGCCGGATAATCGGGATGGCCAGGAAAGGTAATGCCGAAGAGATCGCGGATCTCGCGTTCGAGCCAGTTGGCCGTGGGCCAGACGGCGACCACCGACGGCACCTCGGGCGTTTCCTCATCCGGCGCACCCACCCGTACCTTGAGCCGCACCACCGCGCGCGTTTCTAGCGAGAGCAGGTGGTAGACCACATCGAAGCGCGGCTCGCGCTCGGGCCAGTCCACCGCCGTGATATCGGCCAGAAAATTGTAGCGCAGCGCTGGATCATCGCGCAGCGCCAGGCAGACGGCTGCGATGGACGCGGGGCGCAGCAGCAGCGTGGTCTCGCCGCGATAGTTGGTGGCTTCGATCAGGTCGGCGGCGAAGCGCGCGCGGATGAACGCTTCGGTGGGGTCTACCGGCGCGGTTGGCGCCGGTAGTGGTTGTTGTGGTTGTTGCTGCTCGTCGGCCACGGAAACCGCTCCTCACCCAGAGGGCGTATCTCCGTACGCCCCGATGCCCTATTCCGCCTCACACCTCACGCCTCACGCCTCAATCCTCGCTGCCCAGGTAGGTGATGCCTGCGGCCTTCAAGGGATCGGGTGGGTTGGGGATGCCCTCGCGAATCTTGCGCTGCAGCTCGTTGAAGCCGTAGAGCAGCATCTCGGGGGTGGGAGGGCAGCCGGCCACGAATACATCCACCGGCACGACCTTATCCACCCCCTGCACGATGGCATAGTTGTTGAACACGCCGCCACACGAGGCGCAGGCGCCCATCGAGATCACCCACTTGGGATCGGGCATTTGATCGTAGATCTGGCGCAGTACGGGGGCCAT
>DASYGC010000358.1:0-17114 GCA_036000225.1 Ktedonobacterales bacterium
CCGATGAAGAGCAGATCGTAGGCATCGGGATCGAGCACATCGCCCAGGCCCATCGCAACCACCCGCAGCGTGATACCGCGCCACGCGCAACGCTGGCGCAGCGTGATGATGTTGCCCCGGTCGCCGTAGATGTTGAGCTGATCGGGATAGAGATGGCCCAGCGTCAGAACCAGTGGTTCGCGGTGTGAGTCTGCCCGCTGCGCCTCCTGATCGCGCTCCGGCGCGGCGGTCGTGTGGTTGGTATTATGCATCGGCCATCTCCCAGTAGCGCGGCGCGAAGCCGCGTCGTTCCAATTCGCCGCGCACCGCCAGCATCGCCGTATAGGTCGGCACGACGTAGAGCGTCTCGCCAGGTGCGACGTTCGCCAGCGCGCGATCCAGCGCCCGCGCCACATCCGGCTCGACGGTCAGCGCCGTCGGGGCGCCTGGGGAGCGCGCGGCGTCGCCCGTGGGCCCGGACGCCGCGACTCCCGCGTACTTCAGGCGCACGGCGAGGTCGGCGGCGCGGGTGCCGCTGACCACCACCGAGGCGGCGATGCCGGCCACCTGCTCGAAATCGGCATCCCAGATCCACGAGACATCTTCGCCATCGGCGGCGCGATCGTTGAGCAGCAGCAAGAGGTGGCGGCGCGCCACCTGGCCACCGGCGGCGGGTTCGCTGGCCAGCGCGCGCAGCACTTCGTTGAGGCCGGTGGGATTCTTCGCCAGCAGGATGCGCACGCCGCGCCCGTCCACCTCGATCCGCTCAGCGCGGCCAAAGGCCGGCGTGAAGCGCCCCAGACCACTGGCCATGGCCGCATTCCCCGCGCCCAGCAACTGGCCGGCCGCGGCGGCCGCCAGCGCATTGTAGACATTGTACAGGCCGGGCAGCGCCAGCGTAACCTCCGTCGCGCCGGTGGGGGTCTCCAGCTGAAAGCGCGTGCTATCCAGCGCCGCCGGCACGATAGCGCGAGCGCGAATGGTGGGGGTAGGGCGGCGCAAGCCGCAGGCCGGGCAGGCCCAGTGGCCAAGATGACTGTAGAAGCGCAGGGTGTACTCGAGTGGGGCGCGACAGCGCGGGCAGGTGCGCGTATCAATCACCTCGCTGGCGGTGGAGCGGCCAGCATCCGGCGCCGCTTCAACGCCGAAGTAGATGACCGTGCGCTCGGCGCCAGCGGCCAGACCATCAGCCAGACCAGCGGCATCGAGCGCCAGCGCGGCGATCGCGGGGTCATCGGCGTTGAGTGCCAGCGCGGTCGTGCCCGGGGCGCTGTCCAGCGCCGCGCGCCAGCGCTCGGCGACGGTATCCACCTCGCCATAGCGGTCGAGCTGGTCGCGGAAGAGGTTGGTGACGACGATGGCGCGCGGCCGGAGCTCGGCAACCACGCGCGGGAACGCCGCCTCGTCAACCTCGAAGATCGCGGCGGCGTCACCACCGTCGCGCAGTTGGCCGGAGGGGCCGGCGTGGCTGATGAGCGAGGCGGTCACGCCGCGCAGCAGGTTGGCGCCTTCGCGGTTGCGCCAGACGCGCAGGCCGGCATCGCGCAGCACATACGCCAGCAGGCCGCTGGTGGTCGTCTTGCCATTGGTGCCGGTGATCAGCACGCTGCCATGCCGCAACTGGGCGCCGAGATGGGCGACCAGTCCGGGATCGAGGCCACCCGCCACCAAGCCCGGTAGGCTGGTTCCCCCGCCCAGCCGCAGCCGGCGCGTGCTGGCGCCCACCGTGCGCGCGACCAGTACGGCTACGGCCATCCGCGCACGGCCGACGGTGCCGCGTGTCCGCGTCGCTATGCGTTGCGTCCGACCTGACTTCGCCACGCCTGGGGTCTCCGTTTCGCGCTGTCCTACCCTCGCATTGTATACGACAACTGGCGCTACGCGTCATGCGTCGTTATAGGTCATAACGCGCCAGTCGCGAAAACCGGTGGGAGGGATCAGAGAACGTGGGACCGTCTCATGGGGCCGCGTGCGAGCGCAGCAGTCGCGCCACCGTGGCCAGCAGATCGTCCTCGGTCACCGGCTTCACCAGATAGGCATTCGCGCCCAGGGCTTCGGCATGTTGCTGGTGGCGTTGCGCGCCGCGGGAAGTGAGCATCGCCACCGGAATGCCCGCCAGTTGTGGCTGCGCGCGCAGCACCTTCAGCAACTCGAAGCCGTCCAGCCGGGGCATTTCGATATCGAGAATCAGCACCTGGGGTGGATCCGCCAGCACCAGTTCCAGCGCCTCCATGCCATCACGCGCGCTCTGGACCGCGTAGCCCGCCCGCGTGAGCATCGCCTCGACCACCTGGCGCATCGAGAGTGAATCATCGGCGATCAATACCCGTGGCCGGGCCGGCATGGCCGCGGTGAGCACCGGACGTGGCTGGGGCGGCACGGGGCGGTCCTGGGCCGTAGGGGCGCGGCGGGAAGCGCCAGCATGCTGTTCCGCCAGCGCCACCAGCGCTGGCAGATCGAGCAGCAGCAAGACTTCCCCGCCTGGGGTGATGGTGGTGCCGCGCACCGTGCGCCGGTGCAGATGGGGCGGCAGCGAGCGCACGACGACATCGGTGGCGCCGATGATGCGGTCGACGACCAGCGCCACACGCTTACTTGCCACCTCGACCACCAGCGCGCCTTCACGCGGCACCGCGATGTAGGGCTGGCCGAGCAAGCGCGCCAGGGAATAGAGCGGCACCTCTTCAGGTCGCCCATCCACCACGAGCGCCAGGCGCCAGGCAACGCCGTCAGATGGGCTCGGTGGTTCGGACCGGGCGGGCAGTGGCAGCGTCTGACGCACAAGGGCATGCGGGACCACATAGCCTTGCCCCGCCACCTGAATCCGCAGCGCCCGTACGTGGCTGAGCGAAATGGGGACCCGCAGCGCGAACGTGGTGCCCTCCCCGAGGACGCTATGCACCTGGATCGTCCCGTGGAGCTGGCTCAGCGTGGCCGCGACATCCGCCATCCCGATGCCATGGCCGGCGGCGGGCGTCGCGCGGTCGACCGTGCTCACCCCGTGCTGAAAGATCAAATTGAGCGCCTCGGCGGGGCTGAGCGCGCGGGCCGTCGCGGCATCAATCACCCTGGCCGCGAGCGCGGACGCGCGCACGCGTTCCGGGTTGATGCCGCGCCCATCGTCGCGCACTTCGATGGTGACCTCATTCCCGCTGTATGTGGTGCTCAACCAGATCTGGCCTTCGGGCGGTTTGCCTGCCGCGAAGCGCTCGTCGGGCAGCTCGATGCCATGCGCGACCGCGTTGCGCACCAGATGCGGCAACACCTCGGCGAGCGCATCGCTCACATCACGGTCGATCTCCGCGAGCTCGCCCTGAGCCACGAGGGTCACCGCCTTGCCCTGCTGCACCGCCAGCACATGAATCGCGCGCTGCAGCAGCATCACCTGATCGTGCAGGGGCACCAGCCGCACGCGCATCACCGCCTGCTGGATGTCCTGGGCCAGTTCTTCCTGCGCCTGGGTGAGCCGTTGCAAGCGCAACAGGATAGCGCGCACGGTGTTACTACAGGTGGCCACATCGGCCACGGCCTCTGCCAGTGCCAGGGTGAGCTGGTCGTATTCCGAATAGCGTTCGACCTCAGGGGCAGCGGGCCGCGCGAAGGATGCGGCACCTTCGGCGCCGGCAGTGGATGCGCCAGGGGAGCGCGTGGCGTCGCTCGTCGGTGGTGGTAGAGGCGCTGTCAGGGCGCCTGGGTAGTTCGTAGCGACGCCCGTGGCGGGATACTCGCGCAGCCTGGCGCTGAGCTCGCCCAGCCGGGTGACGGCACGATCCAGGTCGCCCTGGGTGGTGGCGGCGGTGGCGCGCACCTGCTCCAGTTCGGCGCGATTGATCGCCAGTGCGCTGGCACGATGGACCAGTTCATCCAGGCGGCGCACGTCGATGCGCACCTGCGTCTCGGCCCTGCTACCACGTGGGCTGCTCCCACTCAACTCCGACTCCAACATACCCGCCGGCTCGGCCAGTACGAGGTCGGGAAGCGCCGGCATGGTGTGCGCTGTCGCCGCGCCTGGGTGTTGCGCCGCGTCGCCCGCGGGGAATGCAGCGGCCCGCGGATCTGGCGCCAGCGACGCGGTGAGCTCCCGCATGCGATCGAGCGCTTCCAGCCCGGGCCGCTGCCCCGCCACCACCGTCGCATACGCGCGATCCAGTTCCTCCAGGCCGCGCATGAGGATCGCGATGCCGGTCGCCTCAGCCGCCCCCGGACGGCCCTGGAGCGCGCGCAGTTGCTCCTCGAACGCATGCGCCAGCTCGGCCAGGACTGGAAACTCGAAGGTGCCGGCATCGCCTTTCATGCGGTGGGCGATCAGTCCCATGCTGGCAAGTTGCGAACGATCGGCGGGCGCGTGCTCGAACGCGGCAAGCGCCTGGCGCATTTCTTGTAAATTGTGCGCCAGATCGGAGAGAAACACCTGATGCAACCTGGCCGGCAAGCTTTCCAGATCTTCGCCCATCGCCCCAACCGCCGGATCGAGTGGCGCCGTATACCGTCGCCGATCGTCGGGCGGCGCGAGCGCCAGCGCGCTGGCGGGCAGTGGCTGCCCCGCGCGCCGCAGGGGGCTCGCCTGGAAGGCCGCGATGATCGCCAGGTCCTCCGCGCTCAGCGCCGCCGTGTTCGGGTCGTCGGGGAACTCGTCAGACGCGCCAGCATGTTCGGCCATGGTACCGTCGGGGCGCGGAGGTAAGTGCCCAGTGGCAGGCTCGCTGGTGGAGCGCGGGGCTAGGCGTCCCCTGGTGGGAGCGCCAGCGGTGCCCAGCAGCGCGACCACGCGATTGAGCGCAACGCATTCGGCATCCGTGGGTGCGCCGAGGCGCCCGGTGGTGGACATCCGCGCGATCCGCGTCAACCAGTAGTTCAGCGCCTCGGCGGCGGGAGCCAGCAGGATCTCTGGCGGCGCCGCGCCGCTGGCGACTGGCTCAAACGCCTGCGCCAGCGCGGTGGCAACGGTGGCGCAGTCGGGGACACGGAACGCGCCGCTCAGCTCGGCGGTGCGCAGCGCGACGTTTCGCAGCTCGCTCGCCGTGTCCGCCGGCCGCGGTTCTGGTGCTCCAGCGTTCAACCGATCGAGGCAGTGCCGCGCCTCCGCCAGCAGGGGTCGCATGGCGCCGAGGTAGATCGGCGCGACGCTGCGCTCATCCATCTCCGGCTTCTTCCGCCAGCGCCAGCAGGAGCGCCGCGACCAGCGCTGGCAGGTCGAGCACGGCGCGGGACGCCTCGCCCGCTGCCGGCGTATACCACCCGCGCACGAACGGAGCGCCGGCTGCGGGCCCGCCCCCAGCGGGCAGGGTGCCGATCCGATCGGGAGCGATGGCGGTAATGGCGCCCAGTCCGGCCACCGCCAGCCCAAGCAGTCGTTCATCCTCGCCAACGATCAACGTCGCCGTCAGGGCAGGGGGCTCCGCGGGCGCTGTCGGGTCGTATGGGGCGCGCGCGGCGTCGCCCGTGGGCAGCAGCAGCGTGGCGGGATCGACCAGGCCGACCAGTTCCGTGCGCAACGAGCAAACACCCAGCAGCCACGGCGGACTGAATGGCAGCGGCACCGCCGCCGGCAGCACTGGCAGCACCTCGCGCAGCTCGCGCAGCGCCACGGCGCAGCGCAGCTGGCGACACTCGCAGAACAGATATTCGTCAGCGCCCACGCTTGCGTCGCGTACCGCGCTCGTGGCCCAGTGGTCAGCGAGCGGCTCACCACCGTGCGCGGAGGCGCCGGCACCGTCGGGATGCATCAGTCGTGCGCGGTCTCGCCCGCCCGCGACTGGTGATTGGTCGGTTGCTGGCATCCGCTCAGGTCGCGCGGCGGAGGCGTAGCCCGGTTGCGTCATACATTGTCCTCATGCGCGACGGCGCGTTGGCGCCCAGGCCATGCCGGCGTGGGTGGTCAACGGCCCTACATGACGGCGCCGGCATTGAGGTACATGAGCACCGTTTCCAGGAGAAATGGCGCGCGAAAGGGCTTCGCGATGAAGCCGTTGGCGCCGACCATTTTGGCTCGGAGCTTATCCAGCACGCCATCGTGCGCGCTCAACATCAGCAGCACCGAACGCTCCATATCGTCCTTCGAGCGCAAGATTTTCGCGATCTCATAGCCATCCATCTTCGGCATACCAATGTCAATGAGCACGACATCGGGGATATCCACCTCGTGGCGTTGCAGCGCACCGAGCGCGGCGAGTCCGTCGCGGTAGGCGCTAACCTGGATGCCCTCACGGTGTAGTGTCGCCTCAACCACGGCGCGCACGGTTGGTGAATCATCAATAACCATCACGGAACGTGGCGGCACGCGCTCGGGGAACAATTCGAGGAGGTCGGACGGTTCCAGGCGGGTGGTGTGTGGCGCGGCGTACATCATTGCGGACTTCTCCTATTCAAGATCACCGATTATCCAAGATGGCGACGGATTTACGCGAGCGGGCGCGTTCGCGAGGGTCAAGCGCGGCGCCGGGCGCCGGTCAGATCAGGTGTCGGCCGGGACTTCACCACGAAACGTCTGAAAGAGGGCTTCCCACGCCTCCTGATTTTGCGCGCGGTCCACTGGCGAGGCCACACGGGCATTGATGGCCTCGAAGGCGGTCTCCAGGCCGCGCAAGAGGATGCTGGCGGTCCCGTCGTAGAACTGCTTGGTTGACCCAAGCGCGTTGCGTGCGGTGCCCGCGAATGATCGGCGGCAATACGACGCAAGGTCATCGATGTCGATGTGGTTGTCGCGCACACGGAGCTCGTAGTCGCCGATGCGCAGCAGATTTCCCCGCAGCAACAGGGTATGCAAGGTCTCGCGGGAAAGGTTGAGGCCGCTCAACTGGCAGGACTCTTCGAGATTCTGCATCGTCAGATTGATGAATTCACCCAGGGCGATGAGCTGATCGGCGGGGGTTTTCCGTTTCAGCCAATCCTGTTCGATGGTAATCAGCAGGGTGAACAGGTCAAAGTTCTCCATGCTCAGGCGCGCGGCCTCTTCGGGCAGGCCCGGCCCACCAGCGGCGCCCACGGGCACGAGCAAGCCTTCGCGCACCAGCGGACCGACCATCCGCGCGACATCCAGCTCGGGCAGCCCCAGCGAGGTTGCCATGCGCCGCACGGTGGGATGCGAGTTGACGCGCGTGATGAGCCGCCAGGCGCTGACGTGGAAGATGAGGGGATGATTGGCCGGCGGATCGAAGGCCATCTGCAGGTGCGTGCGCATGCCATCTGGCAGATACGGCTCCAGTCCCTGCCACTCATGGGCGTAGCGCACCATCTCCATGACGGCGCGCTGATTGTCAATGCGCAGGACGGAGGCATCGGGAGGCAGATGTTCGCCGAGATGGAATTCGTAGGTACCGTGCCGCCAGAGGCCCAATTCGCGCACCGTCCACAGCGACTGCGTCTTGAGCGCCGTGTTCAAAGCATCCTGGCTGATGATGCCCAGGTCGATGAGTCGCTCGCCGATGCGTTTGCCCAGGGGATCCTGCGTTTGCAACTGAAAGGCATGTTCGAGCGCCTCCGGCGAGGCCATCTGTGTCTGCTGCAGCACGCTGCCCAGGGTGAGCGCCTCGGTGTCTAACTCGGTGCAGTTCACGATGGAGGCGTCGTCAAAGTAGACGACGCCAGAGCGCCCGTCCTGCTGGCGCAGGTGCAACGCGCCGGTATTGGTGCCGAACCCCATGGCTTGCAAGAGTTCGACCAGGCTGAACTCTTCGAGCTGGCCGGCTAGAACACCTTCAGTAGACACAGACGTTACCTTCATGCGCTGACATACCCTACCACTGAGCCAGTCACGAGCGTCATGTACGTCACGCAACGCGTGAGACGGCCATTGTGCGCGACTATTCCACGATGGCGACACGCACTATCGCCCGGTCAGGGGAACCTTGCGGGCGCGAGCGGGTCAAACCGGTTAGCGGTCGAGGCAATTATACCGTGGGGTAGGGGGCGGCACAAGTGGGCCGGCGGGGCGAACGTCGCCAGAGCCGGTCACGGCGGCAGCCAGTTGCGCGATGGCATAGCCCAACCGGGGGTGGCGTAGGTCGGGGGCGATCTCGGCCAGAGGTACCAGCACGAACGCCCGTTCGGCCAGGCGTGGGTGGGGCAGCGTCAGTTCGGGCGTGTCGAGCAGCAGATCATCCACGAGCAGCAGGTCAATATCCACCGCGCGTGGTCCATAGCGCGGACCGGGCACGCGGCCGAGCGCCGCCTCAATGGCCTTGACCTGGCGCAGCAGCGCCAGCGGCTCCAGCGCCGTGGCGCCGCACACGGCGGCATTCAGGAACCGTGGCTGGTCGGTGACGAGCTGGGGCGCGGTGTCATACAGCGACGAGACGCGCTCGACGGCGACGTAGGGCGCCAGCGCCGCCACCGCCGCGCGCAGCGTCGCCGCGCGGTCACCCAGGTTGCTGCCCAGCCCGAGGTAGGCGGTGCGCATGATGGGCGCCTCCACGGATCACCTCTTACTTGTCAAGCATCGCTCAATCGCTTTCGACATCCCGCGCCAAACGCGCTCGTGATACGATACGGGCCGGTGGCGTATACCGAACACACCGGGCGTTGTCTGCGTGTTGTCTGCGTGTTGTCTGAGCGCGGAACCGAAGGCTGGTACGGATGCTGAACGGTGTGCACTGAGTGCATACCACGAGGCACGCGGCGACCCTCCACCGCGACCCTCCACTGCTGGATCGGGCCGCGGACAGGCGGGTGCTCACGAAAGGGACACACCATGTTCACAAGCTTCAGCCAGCGAACTGACCAGCCAGCGCGGAGCGGGAATCAGCAGGCGTTGCGCACCAGCCAGACGATTCCTCATGTCCGTCTCCTCGTGACTCCGTTGCTCGTCAGTGTCTTGCTCATCCTCACCGCGCCCCTGCCGGTTTCTGGCGCTCCCGCGACGACGCTCAACCCGATCCAGGCCGAGAATCAGTTGCCGGGATCAACCGGCTGGCAGTTCGACAATTTCAACAAGGAGACGGCCCACGAAATTGAAGGCTACGCCTCGCTCACCAGTGTCAACCAGGGCGGCCAGATCAATTTTATGGTTTCGCTCTCCTCCAATGCCCAGTTTACCATGGCCATCTATCGCATGGGCTACTATTTCCATGGCACCAACCCCGACGGGACGGCCTGTGGTCCTTGCGGCGGCCGGCTGATGTTGTCCGTCGGTCCGCTCAACGGCGCGGCGCGGGCCGCCTGCCCCACCACCACCAGCGGACCCAACTTCGGTATGATCGAATGCCAATGGGCGCCGAGCTTCAGCCTGACGGTACCCACGAGCTGGACCACCGGCAATTATCTGGTCAAGTTGCGCCGCCTGGATGATGGCCTCGAGAACTACATCACATTTGTGGTGCGCAACGATACCGGGCCGGCGGATATTGTCTACTCCGCCGATGTCACGACCTGGCAGGCATACAATTATTGGGGCGGCGCGGGCAATGGCAACCTCGGTTACAACTTGTACGGGGAGTTCAATGATGTGACACAAGGGTTCATCGGCAATACCCGCGCCTATACGGTCTCGTTTGATCGGCCATACATGGATCAAGGCTCAGAGGACGGCGCCGGCAATTTCATGGTGTGGGACTATCCCATGATTCGCTGGCTGGAAGCGCGCGGCTACAATGTCACCTATGTGACCGATGTTGACCTGGAGACCACGCCGCGCCTGATGAGTGGGCGCAAGCTGTTCATGAACACGGGACATGACGAATACTATTCGGATAACATGCGCGCCCTGCTTCAGAACGCGCTCAATGCGGGCATCAACCTGGCCTTTTTCAGCGCGGACAACATCGGCTATCGGATGGTGTGGGCGAATTCGATCGCAGGGCAGCCAGATCGGCGCCAAGTATGCGACAAGGGCGGTTTGCCTGGTTCCACCGCGATTGCCTGGCGCTGGCTGACCCCACCGCAACCCGAAAACGCGCTGCTGGGGGTGATGCAGAACGGTGTGGCCAACTCCAGACCGTGGCTCGTCTATGACGCGACGAGTTGGATCTACGCTGGCACCGGCCTGGTCAACTACCATGGCAAAGTGATCACCCATGGCTGGGGCCAGAACGCGCTTGCCGGATTGGTCGGCTACGAGTTCGACGAGCGCGCCGCGAATGCGCCAGACCTTGCCGCCTATGTGTCCTACGAGCCCGCTGGATTGCACCAGGTCGCGCACTCCCTGGTGCCGGCCGCCGACAACGGCGTCAAGGCGTGGTCGGATGCCACGCTGTATACCGCGGCGAGCGGCGCGATGGTATTCGCGGCTGGTACCATCCAATGGTCATTTGGCGTGGATAATGGCTTCAATGACGGCTTCTGTGATTGTGTGCATCGCTTCGCCAACCCGAAGGCGCAACAGATTACCGCCAATATTCTCAACCGATTCATCAGCGGGCCTGCGCACGCCATGCCATGACCCTCCCAGGGCAAGAAGTCACGTCCCATTGCCCTTCGCCGCCCGCCCCATTTAGAATGAAAACGGCCCAGGCGAGCGGCGCGCCCGCTGCCGCGCTGAAGCCAGGGAACCCCGCTGTCCGTTTGTCTCTGTAGGCGCGTGCGCGGCGCTTGCCGGGCGACCATTGAGAAGAGGGATGCCGCTGGTGGCCGATTTCACACACCTGCACGTGCACTCGGAATTCAGTCTGCTCGACGGTCAATCGCACATTGATCGGCTTATCGAGCAGACCAAAGCCGCGGGCATGAACGCGCTGGCACTGACCGACCACGGCGGCATGTACGGTTCGATGGACTTCTACAAGCAGGCGCGTGAGGCGGGCATCAAACCAATCCTAGGCGTCGAAGGCTACCTGGCACCGTCCATCGAGGAGAAGACCGCCCGCTACGACTACAACCACCTGCTGCTGCTGGCGCGCGATCAGGTGGGCTATCGCAACCTGCTCAAGCTCACCACTATCGCGCACACCCGCGGCTACCACTATCGCCCGCGGGTGGACAAGAAGATACTCGAACAACATGCCGAGGGTCTGATCGTCACGTCAGGCTGCCTCTCCGGCGAGATCCCCGCGCTGCTGCTCGCCGGCGACCTGAACGGCGCGCGCGCCGCCGTCAAGTGGTATCGCGAGCGCTTCGGTCCCGACAATTTCTACCTGGAGGTGCAGGATCACCAGGCGGCCGAGTCGCCGCAGGGCAAGCTGAACCACCTGCTCTTCGAGCTGCACCGCGAGACCGGCGTGCCACTGCTGGCGACCAACGATCTGCACTATGTGAGCGCGCGCGACGCCACCGCGCAGGATGTGCTGCTCTGCGTGCAAACCGGCAAGACGCTCGACGAACCCAAGCGCATGAAATTCGACAGCGCCGAATACTATCTCAAAACGCCCGCCGAGATGGCGCGGCTATTCCCTGAGTGGCCCGAGGCGCTGAGCAATACGATGCGCGTGGCCGAGGCCTGCAACGTCGAGATCGAGATGGGCCGCGATCTGCTCCCACGCTATCCCGTGCCCAGCGCGTTCGCGAACGACGCCGCCTATCTGCGGCAGCTGTGCGAGGATGGCGTGGTCGAGCACTATGGCCAGATGACCGAGCCCATCCAGCGGCGGTTGGACTACGAGCTGGAGATCATTGCCAGCAAGGGCTTCGTCTCCTACTTCCTCGTGGTCTGGGACTACGTCCACTATGCGCGCGGTCTGGGCATTCGCTGCGTGGCCCGAGGCTCGGCGGCCGGCAGCATTGTGGGCTACGTGCTGGGGATCACCAATGTCGATCCGCTGCGCTACGACCTGCTCTTCGAGCGCTTCCTGAACCCCGACCGCATGAGCATGCCGGATATCGACATGGACTTCCCCGACGACCGGCGTGAGGATGTCATCGTCTATGTCGCGGAGAAGTATGGCTGGGACAAGGTGGCGCAGATCGTCACCTTCAATACGATGGCCGCCAAAGCCGCCATCCGCGATGTAGGCCGGGTGATGGGTATGCCCGGCGAGGCCGACCGTGTGGCCCGGCTGATTCCCTCCGGCCCGCGGGTCACGCTGCAGGGTGCGCTCGACGAAGTCAAAGAGTTGAAGGCGGTCTACGAGCAGAGCGCCCAACTGCGCAAACTGGTGGACACCGCCCTGGAGTTGGAAGGCACGGTGCGCAGCACGGGCATCCATGCCGCGGGCGTGGTGATCTCGAATGAGCCGCTGGAGACCGTCGTCCCGTTGCAACTGCGCGATGCCAAGGACCCGAAATCCTGGCTGGTGTCGCAGTACGAGCAGGCACATCTGGAAGACCTGGGCCTGCTGAAGATGGACTTCCTGGGGCTTTCCAACCTGACGATCCTGCAGAACTGCCAGCGCTTCGTGCAGACCAACCGGGGCATTGATCTGGACCTGGACCGTCTGCCCGCCGACGACGCCAAGACCTATGAGCTGCTGGGCCTGGGCGAGACGACGGGAGTGTTCCAGCTCGAAAGCGGCGCCATGCGCGCGTATATCAAGGAGCTGAAGCCGACCTGCATCGAGGACCTCACCGCGATGGTGGCGCTCTACCGTCCTGGACCAATGGACTCGATTCCCGAGTTCATCAAAGCCAAGCATGGTAAGATACGCATTCGCTACCTGCATCCCGACCTGGAGCCGCTGCTGCGCGAGTCGTATGGCGTGATCGTCTATCAGGATCAGGTGCTGCTCATCGGCGTACGGCTGGCCGGCCTCTCGTGGCTGGAGGTCGATAAGTTTCGCAAGGCGATGAGCAAGAAGCAGGTGGACGAAGTCGCGAAATTCAAGGAGAAATTCGTCAAGGGGTTCATCAAGCACGGCATGAGCGCCCAAGCGGCCGAAGAGTTGTACCGGCTGATCGAGCCGTTCGGCGGCTACGGCTTCAACAAGGCCCATGCCTGCGCCTACGCCTGGGTCGCCTATCAGACCGCCTATCTCAAAGCCAACTATACGGCGGAGTTCCTGGCCGCTACGCTCACCACCGAGGCCGGCGATGGCAAAAAGATGGTGGCCGCGGTGGCGGAATGCCGGCGCATGGAGGTCGAGGTGCTGCCGCCCGATGTCAATCACAGCGAGATCGGCTTCAGCGTGGAGCGCGTCGCGCCAAAACTGACACCCGCGGACCCGCCCACGGAGAGCGCCGACGACGGGCGCTGGGCGGTGCGCTTCGGTCTGCTGGCCATCAAAAATGTCGGCTCGCGCCCGGTGGAGGAGATGCTCCAGGCGCGTGCGACGGGCGGCCCGTTCCGCTCGCTGGCGGATCTGTGCGCGCGCACCGATGCCAAGGCGCTCACACGCGGCGCGGTGGAATGTCTCGTCAAGGCCGGCGCGCTGGATGGGCTGGGCAATCGCAGCCGGCTGCTCGCGGGACTCGATCGCGCCATGACGCTGGGCCAGCAAACCCGCAAGATGCGCGAGGTCGGCCAGAATAGTCTCTTCGGCGCCGCTGGCGGGCAAGGCGCGGTCCACGACTTCGAGCTGCCCGTGGTGCCCGAGCATTCCCAGCAGCAGTTGCTGGCCTGGGAGAAAGACCTGCTCAATCTCTACATCTCGGCGCACCCGCTGGCCCACGTTGCCGCCGTATTGCGCCGGCGTGTCACGGCCTATTCCTCCACGCTCAATGAGGAGTGGGCGGGGCAGAAGGTGACACTGGGCGGGCGCATCGCGGGCGTACGGCGCATCATGACCAAGAAGGGCGACACGATGGCCATCGTGCAGCTCGAAGATCTGCTGGGAACGATCGAGACGGTGGTCTTCCCCCGCGCCTATGAGGCCAGCGCCGATCGCTGGCGCGAGGATGCCATCGTGCTCATCACCGGCACCGTCAAGCTCAAAGACGATGAGCCACAGCTGATGTGTGATACGGTCGAGGAGCTGGTCGTTTCTGAGGACGAGCTGCATCGCCGCGAATATCTGCTGCGCATTCGTGTGAATCGGACGGGCAACGAAGTGCGCGACCGGGTGCATGTGGACGAACTGCGCGAGGTATTGCTCCGCTATCCCGGCGAGGACCGCTGCGAACTGCTCGTCCCCAACGGTCGCTGGCTCGCCAGGCTCGCGCCGTCTGGCGAGCAGGCCGGTGTGCGCGTGTGCCCCGAGCTCCAGCAGCACATCGAGGAGTTGCTGGGTCCCGGCACGGTGGAAGCGCAACCTCTGTCACCCACAGCCGTACACTGATTTGTGGCGCACCTCTCCCCCGCCCCTCGCCCGCGAGGCAAGGAGGTCCAGAGGGGACCTCTCCGCCTGCCCCTTCTCCCGCGAGGCGAAGGCAAGCCCGTAGGCTGCTTTCGGTTACCAGGCGCGGAAAGCCAGTCTCTGCCGTATGGCGCGGGGAGGCACCTGGCAGAGCGGCAAGCGCGGGTGCTATGTGGTGCGGCTTCTGCTATACTCTAGGGTGGATGGGCCATTCTGGCTGGCTGCCGTCCGCCGGCAGCGCATCCATCCCGCGTCCGCGCCAGTGCTTCGCCGGTTGTGGGGGAGCATGTCCTCAATTGAGAGGTCTACAGGATGATGGATTGCTCGCATTGCGGCACGCCGGTCACCGCCGGCGACCGCGTGTGCCGCGTGTGCGGCGCCGCGCTGGATGCGCCAGCAACTGTGCCGGCCCAGACGCGCATGGCGGAAGGCGGCGCACCGCCGGCTGGCGGAAACAGCGCGGTTCAACCGGGCGCAATCCAGAATTCGCCAGCGGCCGCCCCCACGGCGCCCAGTGCAGGCTATCAGGTGCCCGCGGGAGTCGGCCTGGTGCGCAACGGCAACGCCCAACCCGCGGCATCCACGGTGGCACAGCGCGCTTGGCCGCCGCGCGCGGACGGGCCAGTAGGGACAGGCTACCCCGCCTATCCGGGCTATCCGGGCTATCCCGCCTATCCGGCCCAAGCGGCCGCCGCGCCAGTCGCTCCCTACCCCTATCCGAGTCAATATGGCTACGCCTATCCGGGGCAGTACCCCCCGCAATATTACATGCCCTCTACCTATCCAGCGCCGCCCCCGCCACGCGCGAAAGGCGAAACCTACCGGCTGGTACTCGCCTGGATCGTGCTGGTTGGGTCGGGGCTCAGCATCCTGGCAGGGCTTTTGATGGCGCTGGTCGGGGTGGTGGCCCTGATCGGTCCGACCCGCGGCGGCCTGGCGACGCTCGACGAAGATATCGCGCTCATCATTGGTGGCATCGGCGGGGGTGTTGCCGGCCTTTATTTCGGCATCACCGCCGTCATGAAGCGGCCTTCCGTCAAATTTTCCTTGCCGCCCGCATGGATTTTTCTGCTCCTGACGGTGCTAGTCTTGGGCACCGGAGTGGTGCTCTGGAATATCACGCCCACGCCTGGACCCATTCAGGCCGCACTGCCGCTGGTCATTCTGTCGGGTGCGCTGCCGGCGCTCACCATCCTGGCCTACGCCGCCAGCCGGCTGGGCAATCCTTCCACCTGGCGCCACACCACCCTGTCCCTGATCCATGGCGCGACCCTGGCGATTCTGCTGGCCACCATCCTGGAGCCGCTTCTGCTGCTGCTCATCGTGCTGGTGCTCAACGCCATCGGCGTGCAGGTGTCGTTTCTCAATATTCTCAACTTGCGGCCCGGCTCAGCCGGTGACGCACTGGCGGTGCTGTTGCTGCTCTCGGGCGTCGCGCCGCTGGTGGAAGAGGGCGTCAAGCCACTGGCGGCCATCCTGCTGATGCCCCGTCTACGCGGACCCGCCGAAGCCTTCCTGCTGGGTCTGGCCGCGGGCATTGGCTTCGACTTCGTCGAGACGCTGGGCTACATCGGCATGGGCAACGCCGACTGGATCAGCATCGCCCTGCAGCGCATCGGCGCGGGCCTGCTCCACGGCGTGGGTGCGGGTATGGCCGCGCTGGGTTGGTATTACCTGCTGCGCGGCAAGGGAGTCCCACATCGCTGGCTGCTCGGTTTCGGCGGCCTGCTCTACGCCGTGGTGCAGCACGCGATCTTCAATGGCAGCGCCTTCCTCCAGCTGATACCTGGGCCAATTTCGCGGCTGTTCGCGCTGCCGGTTTTTCTGGGCAAGTTGCCACTGGATGGCGGCACCGCGCTCTTCTTCGGCTACTATTTGGTGATCCTGGGGGTGCTGACCGTGGTCACGACGCGCTTGGGGCGCGCCTATCGCCAGAGCCAACAGGCGTCGCCACCGCGAGATCCCGGGGCGTCGCCGGGCACGACGACCGCGCCTGAGCCACAACCGGTCGCGGGAGGTGCGCGATGAACCAGCCACCGGCCAGATGGCCCGCCGCGGGCGCTCCCGCCGCGGCATATCCACCCGCGTATCCGCAGCTGTATCCATCCGCGTATCCGCAGCCGTACTATGGCTACTATCCGGGCTATGCGGCGCCACCGCAGCCACCCGCGCCGCCCACCCCCGCCGAGCGCGCTTCTAGGCCTGGCGTGGCACGCCTGCGCAGTAGGATTCTCGCGATCGCGTTCAGCGCGCTGACCGTCGCCGCGATTGTCCTGGGGACCGGTGCGGCGCTGCTGGGGCAGAGCGTCCCCGCGCCCACGGCGGGCAGGTTCCAGCCGGTCTACGACCAGGCATTGACCACCGAGGACACGACCAACTGGGGACTTGGCGCGGGCTGCGTCTTCGAGGGGGGCGGCCTGCACGCGACCACGTCGTCCGCTGGCACGAGTTGCGCCTTTCAACCCAGCACGAAGACTGATCTGCTCAGCCAGGGCTTCTATCTCTCGACCACCCTGGCGCCCGCGGGCCAGATAGCGGGCGAAGAGGCGGCGGTCATTGCCCTCGCCACGGTGGATAATACCGTCATCGAGCTGCGCTTCAGCCAGGATGGCTCGTACAGCTTCTCCCAGCCGCGCTCCGATGGGAGTACCGTCACCCACACGGGCGTGACGATTGCCTGGCATGCCGATAGCTACGAGGCGAACACCGTAACCGTGCGCTACGGTTCTGATACGCAGGCACTCACCGCGTACGTGAATGGTCAGAACGTGTTCACCGAGAATATTCAGATCCCCCAGGGAACCGCGCTGGCGCTCGGCGCGCCGAGCGATGCCGAGGCACTCTTTACCCACTTCACTCTGTATGGCGGCACGCCGGCAGCCAGTATTTCCCGGCGGAATGGCTAGCGGTGGCGTGCGCCCAGCACCATCCGCGCCGCCAGCAACAGCGTCCCGGTGGCGAGGATGCCGACCACGACGATGCTCCCGATCAGGACCACTCCAAAGGCAGCCAGCGCCACCAGCGGTTTGACTAACAAGA
>DASYGC010000359.1:0-2330 GCA_036000225.1 Ktedonobacterales bacterium
GATGGTGGCGGAGCAGTGGTTGGCAATATAGGCGATCTGCTCGGGTGCCAGCGTGTTGTAGACGCTGACGGCGCTGCCGCCGGCATGCGTGATGCCCAGATCGGCGATCAGGTGCTCGGGGCGGTTGCGCGCCATCATCAGGCCGAACTCGCCAGAGCGGAATCCCAACCGTCGCAGACCCATCGCGGCGTCGCGCACCCGCTCGCGGTACTGCGTCCAGGTCAGCGCCTGGCGCTGCTCACCCGTGCCCCAGGTGAGCGCTTCCTCGTTGGCGTGTTGCTCAACGATCGCCTTGAACAGGCCGGGAATCGTCTGGCCCGCCACGGCCTGGTCGATCCCCGCGCGTTCAGCGGCGATATCTCTTGCTGGTGCTGTCGTCAACGCTCCCCTCCCTCTGGTAGTCTGGATTCCACGACGACAAGCGGCGGGCGTCCACCAGAGCGCAGCGTCGTCCCTACACGAGCGGGCGTGAAGCGCGCCCCTACGCGACGAGGTGAATCATAGGCCAGGGTGGTACGGCGGCGCGCCCTACGCGGTACGCCGATGGGCGGCCAGCCAGCATCGAGCATAGTATGCCACACCAGCGAGGAGAACGCTCCGTCATTGCCGCAACCTGGAGCGTGTGCGAGAATCAAGGCTTGTCACCTGCGTCGAACCATCATGCACCATCAGGCCAGCGGCCCAGGATGGTGGCAAAGAGCACAGAAACGCCAATCATGCATCAGATCATCCCCACCCTCATCTTCGGCCTCGCCGCCTCCCTGAGTTGGGGCAGTGGCGATTTCAGCGGCGGGCTGGCCTCGCGCCGCGCCAACGCCACGAGCGTGGTGATCGTGGACTATGCGGTGGGGTTTGTTCTGTTGGTCAGCCTGGCGTTGATCTGGAGAGAACCGGCGCCAGCACCCGCTGATCTGTTGTGGGGTGGTCTGGCTGGCCTGGCGGGAATGCTGGGAATCCTCGCCTTCTACTCGGCCCTCGCACGCGGCGTGATGGGCATCGTCGCGCCAGTCTCTGCCGTGCTGACGGCCATCCTCCCCGTCCTCTTCAGCGCGTTCACCCAGGGCGCTCCCACGCTGCTTCAAGTGAGTGGTTTCGTGCTCGCGTTGCTGGCGATTGGACTGATCTCACGCCCACAAGGAACCAACGGAACCCCCAGAGGCCTTGGATTGGCGATGCTGGCAGGGTGTGGCTTTGGGTGCTTCTTCATCCTCATCAGCCGCGTGCATCCCGCCACCACCTTCTGGTCGCTGGCCGCCGCGCGTGCCGCCGCGGTCGTTCCCTTGCTCGTGCTGCTGCGGCTGCGGCGTAAGCCGATCCAGCCTGGGAGGGCAGTCATGCGTCTGGTGGTGCTCGCGGGGATTCTGGATGCCGTCGGCAACGCCTTCTTCGTGTTTGCCGCCCATAGCGGTCGCCTCGACGTCGCGGCGGTGCTCTCCTCGCTCTACCCCGCGGCCACCGTCGTGCTGGCGATGCTCGTGCTGCGCGAACGTGCCACGCGCATTCAAGGCATCGGCATTCTGCTGGCACTGCTGGCTATTCCGCTGATCGCCGTGTGATACCAAGCTCTGGGACTCGTCTTGCTTCGTAGTCGCGCACGGGTGTGCGCTCTGGCCGCGTTATGCGTATGCCTTCATCCGAACTGAGTATGAATGCGCATCCGCGCGGGTTCACCTCCGCTCCGGACGGACCCATCGGCCCCAGGGCGGCCTACCGGCCAGCACCGGGCGCGCCAAAGTCGTCGCCTCTACCTGTTTGTTATTCCGTTATTCCCCCCGCGCTTGTGTCACATTGCTCCCCAGGCTATACTGGTGTTACCCACTCCCTTGCTGCATCAGCCGCGGACAAAGGATCACCCATGCCGCGCATCTTCGACAATGTCGAATCCAAATTGCAATCGGCACTGCGCAAAACACTGGAATCCGCCGCGCGCGCGGACTTCTGTGTCGGCTACTTCAACCTGCGCGGCTGGCGCCAGTTGGATGATCTCGTCGAGCGCTTCTCCGGTCTGGATGAGAGCCGCTGCCGTGTCCTGGTCGGCATGCAGCGTCTGCCCCAGGACGAGCTCCGTGCCGCCCAGCGCATCGCCAGCAGCGACGAGGGCATAGACAACCAGACTGCCTTGCGGCTGCGCAAGCTCGCCGCCGAAGAATTTCGCGAACAGCTCGTGCTGGGCGTGCCCACCGACGCCGACGAGGCGGGTCTGCGCCGGCTGAGTCAGCAGCTCAAAGCCGGCAAAGTCGTCGTGAAGTTGCATCTGCGCTTTCCCCTGCACGCCAAGCTCTATCTGCTCTACCGCACCGACTACAACAACCCCATCACCGGCTTTCTGG
>DASYGC010000360.1:0-19090 GCA_036000225.1 Ktedonobacterales bacterium
GGGCAAGCGATTACGGACCCCTGGGTGAGCGAGCGTGCGACGCTGTGCGCGCTGGAGGGTCCGCGCCTGGTGGCAGCCGCCCATTTGCTGCGCTATGGCGTGGACCCAGCAGTTGGTCCCAGCTACGCCGGCACCGGAGAGATCGCCTGGTTCCTGGCCTGGGCGGATGCCGGCGCGGCGGCGGCTATGCTGCTCGCCGCGGCCCACACGCGGATGCACACCTGGGGTGTCACCCAGGACGGCGTCTGGAACACCGGGCTGCCGGTGGGTCCCTTCGTCGGCGTGCCCGATGTCTGGCCACACATCGCGCTCGCCCTCACCACGGCTGGCTATCAGCCCAGTCCAGACGATGAAGTGGTCCTTGGTGGCACCCTCGACGCCGTCGCGCCGGTGGGCGATCCGTCGCTGCCAGGGCTGGTCGTGGAGCGGCGGCTGACCACGGGACTGTGGGCAGGCAATGAGCTGCGCTTCGCCGCCCTGCTGGAGGGAAAGGAGGTCGGGAGGTGCGAAATCGCACTCGACCTCAGCGATGGCGGGGCGTTGCCCGCACTGCGGCAGTGGGCACAGCTGACCGAGCTACAGGTCGCGGAACCCTGGCGCAACCGGGGCATCGGCTCGTGGCTGGTGGCGCATGCCGTCGCGTGGGCGCGCCTGGGTGGCCGGTCGCGCCTCCTGGTGGCGGCGATGGCGGACAACGCGGGAGCGATCCGCTTCTACCAGCGCCACGGGTGGGAGCAGTTGATTTATGAACGGAAAGGGTGGACACGAAACGCTCCGGTACCGCTGGCGGGACTGACGGGGCCAGTTCCCGCCAGCGTCTCATAGGCAAGTCGGATGAGGATGTGCTGATCGCCCGAACGGGCGTCCGGTGGACGCCCGTTCGGCAACGAAATCCATCACTCGAATGCCGTCCATGCGAGGACAACGCGGTGATGCCGGCAACTGGGGATGCATCCCGGGCACCACCGCAGCGTCCGCGCGCGGCGGGATGCTTTAATCGGCCACGGCCCGGCACGATGACCATATCCGTGCCATCGTAGGCAGTGGCGCCGCTGCCCGGCGCGTGCTACGCTTCAGGCTGGTGCGATCCGGCGGTTGCTTATGGCTGATAGCGTGCGGACAGCGCGCACGCGACGAGATACAACACTACGATGATACGGAATCCGAGACGAGGCCGACCGTGGGACTGGCCGCACACGCCCCGCTGGGTGCTGGCGTGGGGGGTGCACTCGCCGTGGACCGGGTATGTCGCGGCGGTCGCGGGTGTCGCGCTGATCTCCTTCGTGATTGGACTGATCCTGGCGGGGCATGTCCAGATCGCCAACATCTCGATGCTCTACCTGGTTCCGGTGCTGGCGCTGGCGGTCTTCTTTGGCCGTGGGCCAGCGGTGCTGGCCTCACTGCTGGCCTTTGTGGCGTTCGATTACTTCTTTGTGCCGCCGCTGCATGTGCTGGCGGTCGACGACGCGTATGCCTGGCTTTCGCTGGCGCTGCTGCTGGTGACGGCGTTGGTGACGGGCCAATTGACGGCGACGCTGCGGCTGCAGGCGCACGAGGCGCGCCAGCGGCAACGCCAGACGGCGACGCTGTACGAGCTGGCGCAGTTGATTGCCGCAGGCACCGATCTGGATACCGTCTTGCGCGCGACCGCCGAGCGGGTGGTCCAGGTGTTCGCGTCCGCAGGGGCCAGGGCCAGCCTGATCGCGATGCCCGACCACGATGGCCAGCTGCGCGAGCGCGCGGCGGCGACTGCGGCAGAGGGCGTACAGCCGTACGCCCCCACGAAGGCGGCGATAGAGATTAGAGCGAGGCCGGAGCGCACACCCGTAGCGCAGCGGCGCCACGACGCAATTGGCGGGACGCTGCGGCTGGATATCGCTGAGTGTGCCGCGCTGGCCAGGCGCGTGCTGGACGAAGGGATACCCATCATGCGGCAACTCGCGGCCAATGATGCCAATGATGCCAGCGATGATGACCTCATCGAGGTGCTCTTCGCCCCGCTGCGCAGTGGCGGCCAGACGGTCGGCATCCTGGGCGTCGCGGGCGAGCCGGGCATGGGCGCACACCTGGCGGAGGGCATGCGGCCATACGCTCCCATGGATGCGATGACGCGGCCCAGAGCGACGCCGCGTGATGCCCATAGCGCAGCGGCGCCACGACGCGATGACGGGGCCCAGAAGGTTTACATCCGTAAACCACTACGGTATGACGCGGCCGGCGCGCATCCCCATAGCGCAACGTCGTCGGTACAGCACGACGGGCCAGGGAGCAAGCGGGCCATGGCGACGCCCGATGGCATCTATGCCTATGTGCCCGCTACACCCGCGAACATGGGTAGTGGCCAGCGACAGGCTGACGCGAGATGGACGGGAAGCCAGCCACTCGTCGCCCTGTTCGACGCCTTCCGTGGGCAGATCGCGCTGGCCATCGAGCGGGCGAACCTGGAGGCGGCGGCGGTGCATGCTGAGGCGCTGCGCGAGAGCGACCGCTTGAAGGATGCCCTGCTGGGATCCGTGACACATGACCTGCGCACACCGCTGGCGGCGATCAAGGCCGTCACCACCAGTCTGCTGCAGCCGGCGTTCTCCGTGACCGATCGGGAGCGGCACGAGCTGATCGAGTCGATGGATACCAGTGTCGACCGGTTGAACCGGCTGGTCAGCAATCTGCTAGATCTCTCGCGTCTGGAGGCGGGGGTCGCGGCGCCGCAACGCGATTGGCACCTGATCGGCGATGTGCTGGCGACCGTGCTCCAACGCCTGGAGCTGGCTGGACAGAGCGGAGCGTCCAGTGGACGGCGCATCGATATCGATCTGCCGCCGGACCTGCCGTTGCTGGAGATTGACCACGAGCAGATCGAACAGGTGCTGACCAATCTGATTGAGAACGCGCTCAAATATTCACCGCCAGACACGCCGGTGGGCGTTGCGGCGCAGCTGATGCCTGGCACAGCGGAACTGGAAGTGCGGGTAAGCGATATGGGCATCGGCATTCCCGCACGCGATCTGGACGCCGTCTTCGATAAGTTCTATCGCGTGCAGCGGCAGGGAGTTCCCTGGGCCAGCACGCGCGCCCCCGCCGGGACGGGATTGGGGCTGGCCATCTGCCGGGCGATCGTGCGGGCGCATGGCGGGCGCATCTGGGCCGAGAGCCAGGGCGACCGTGGAACTACCGTGGCGTTTACACTGCCCCTGGCCAGCGACGCGCCAGCCGGCGAGCTGCCGGAGCTGCCGGAGCTGGCGTATCCGCGCGGGGACCTCTCCCCTGGCCCCTCCCCGCGCCGGGGAGGGGAGGCAGAGGCCGAGGGCGTACGGCCGTACGCCCCTACGGATTGTGCGCGGGGAGGAGAGGCAGACGGATCGTTCGTACGCGGGGAGGGGCCGGGGGGGCGATCACGCCATGACCGATGACGGGCGCGACACACTGCCGCCGGTGCTGATTGGCGCCACGCCGCCGGGGGGCGCGCGCATCCTGGTGATTGACGATGAGCCAGAGATACGGCGTGCCGTGCGCGGTGGGCTGACGGGCGCGCACTTTGTGGTCGAGCTAGCGGCCACGGGCGCCGAGGGGCTGGAGCTCGCCGCGCGCTGGCATCCCGATGTCGTGATCCTGGATCTGGCGCTGCCGGATGCCGATGGCGTGGAGGTGCTGGCGTCGCTGCGTGCGTGGTCGGCGGTGCCCGTCATCGTGCTCTCGGTGCGCGCGGGCGACCGCGACAAGATCGCCGCGCTCGATCGCGGGGCCGACGATTATCTGACCAAACCCTTCAGCATTGACGAGCTGCTCGCGCGCATTCGCGTGGCGCTACGCCATGCCGCGCATAGCGCGGGCGGCGAGGCGACTGGCGCGCGCTTCCAGTCGGCGGGACTGGTGCTCGACTTCGAGCGCCGGCGCGTCAGCGTCAATGACTCCGAAGTGCGCCTGACGCCGACGGAGTATGAGGTGCTCAAGTATCTGGCGATGCACGCCGGGCGGGTCATCACCCATCGCACGCTGCTGCGCGCGGTGTGGGGTCCCGAATACGAGAGCGAGGCACACTATCTGCGCGTCTTCATCGGGCAGCTACGTCGCAAGATCGAGCCGGAGCCGAGTCGCCCGGCCTACATCCTGACCGAGCCGGGGATCGGGTATCGGCTGCGCACGCCGGAGTAGGGTAACGTTGGTATACGCTCAGCGTACAGTTGTACGCCCCCACTCTTCGTCTGTGTCCAACCCATTTATCTGAGGAGAGTCAAATGCAAGCCCGTGTGCCCTATGTGCCCGCCGCGCCCCTGACGCTCCCGCCCGACGCCGCCATCGACCTCCAGACGCATACCACCTTCAGCGATGGGCGCTGGACGGCGGCCCAGCTCCTCGACCACCTGGCCGGTGAAGGATTCGCCTTCGTCGCCATCACCGACCACGACCGCATGGACACCATCGAGGAGGTTCAGCGCCTGGCCGCTACGCACGAGGTGCGCGTGGTGCCTGCCGTCGAGATGAGCTCCACATGGGAGGGCATGCTGTGCGACGTTCTCTGCTTCGGTGTACGCTCCGGTCCAAGCGACCTCGCAACCATCGCCCATGATACGCGCCGCCGCCAGGCGGAGAACGTCCGCGCGGTGTACGACGCGCTGCGGCGCGGCGGCTATCGCTTTCCGCGCGCTGACGAGATCCTGGCGGCCAGTGCTGGCGAGCCGCGCCAGCTGGATGATCTCATAGCCCTCATGCGCGCCCATGACTACGAGGATGACATTGGACGCGCCCTGGAGGAAGGCGAATTCCAGTGGATGACCGCCGACCTCGCCGCCATCGTCGAAGCCGCCCACGGCATCGGCGCGCTCGCGCTGATTGCCCATCCCGGCCGCGGCGATGGGTTTGTCCGCTTCGACACCGAACAGCTCGATAACCTGCGCGCCACTATCGCCATCGATGGGTTGGAGGCCCGCCATCCCAGCCACACGCCTGAGCAGATACAGGATTTCCTCGCTTACGGGCGTATCCATCATCTGCTCCTCAGCGCCGGCTCCGACTCCCACGGCCCACCTGGCGTGCTGCCGATCAAGTATCCCGCCGAATCGTGCCGCGACCTGTTGCGGCGCCTGGGCATCGAGGTCCACTGACAGACCTGCTGTCTCCGCGCGAGCGCACATCTGGGCCGGTCGCGACCGACTCACGACACATCTTGCCGCATCGTCGAGGTTCCCGAGTGGTTGAATCCGCGGCGCGGCGCTCTGGAGGCGTTCCGCCACGAAGTTCATCTGCGTAGACTGGGGAGATTTGATGTCACACCCACAGCCAGGTGGCAAACGCTGTGGGCCGCCTTCTCAATCCCAAACTGACGCTACATGGCCTCGTCAGCGCGCCAGATGGTACGGCACGTCGGTGACCACCACGCCGGGCCGGAAGAGCAGCGACCACTTCAGTCGCAGCGGGGTCTGGTTATGCAGCAGGCGCTCCCACCAGTGCGCGGCGATATATTCCGGGAGGATGACGGTCATGCTCACGCCGGGGTTCAACTCGCGCATGGCGTCAATATAGGCCAGCAGCGGTCCGAGTAGCGCGCGATAGGGTGAGTCGATCACGATCAATTGCGGCGGCTTGCGCAGCAACGCTTCCAGCTCGGTAGCCGTGACCGCGCCACTGGCGCCGGCTTCGTCCCAGGTGGCCCGGTGGCGACGCGCGCGTTGTACGCTCGCTTCGCGCGACGGCGCGCGCGCATCCACCCACTGCTGCCACTGCGTGCGCAGGCGCTCGGTATCGTCATCATCCAGCGCGACATGCACGGCGATCACCTGCGTGGCAATCGAGCGCGCATACGCCAGGCTTTGGATGGCCGGGCGATTGAGTTCCGCGATGGGCACCAGCACCAGGTGTTGCGTCGCCTGAGCTACTAGCGTGGTGTGACGCGGATGATAGGGCACATCGGTGACCACCACGCCCGGTTGGAAGAGCAGCGCCAGTTTCAGGCGCAGCGCGCGCCGGTTGCGCAAGAGGGGACCCCACCAGTGCGGCGAGACGTATTCGGGCACCACCACCGTGGCGGTGGTCTCGGGTTGTTCGCGGCGGATCAGGCCGACATACGCCAGCAGCGGGCGCACCACCTGACCCGACGCTGAGTGGATCAACACCAGCTTGGGCCGAGCGCCCAGCGCCCGCTCCGCCTCGGCGATGGCCTGATCGCCCCACACCGCCCAGTGGCGGCGCGCACCCGGCCGCTGTGTCACCGGCCTCTCGCTCAGCGAGCGCACCCACTGGTCCCACTTGATGGCAAAGCGCGCGGTATCCTGGGCACTGGTGGAGACGTGCACCACGGTGACATTGGGCGTGAGCGTGCGCGCATAGGTCAGCGCTTGAAGCTCTGGCGCGTCGAGATCTTGCGCCAGCACGATCATCGAGTGACGAATCTCCTCGGACTTCATCGGCGTCAGCGGCTGCGTTTCTACGCGGACGCGCTGGTAGTGTTGGTGGATACCGCGGAACAGGACGACCAGCAGCGGCACCAACACGACGACCACCCAGGCGCCGCGATCGAACTTGGTGAAGATGATGACGCTGGCCACCAGGGCGGTGGCCGCGGCGCCGACGGCGTTGGCGATCAGCGCGCCGCGCCAGCGCCTGCCCCCGGCATCGCGCAGACGCAGCCAGCGGCGCACCATACCCGATTGCGAAAGGGTAAACGCGGTGAAGACGCCCAGCGCATACAGGTTGATCAGCGCATCAACGCTGCCCTGAAAGATCACCAGCAGCACGGCGGAGAGCACCGCCAGCACGACGATGCCAACTGAGAAGGCCAGGCGGTCACCGCGCGCGCGAAACTGATGCGGCGCGAAGCCGTCGCGCGCCAGAATGGAGGCCAGCCGTGGGAAATCGGCGAAGCTGGTATTGGCGGCCAGCACGAGGATCAGCAGCGTGGTGAACTGGAGCACGTAGTACATCCAGCCGAAGCCACCGTTGAACACGAGTCCGGCAATCTGCGACACGAGGGTGGGATAGCCCGATGGGTGCGGCTCGAAGCCGAAGCGCCAGGCCAGGAAGGTGGTGCCGAGGAAGAGGGTGAAGAGCGTGCCGATCATCCACTCCAGCGTGCGCGCCGCGTTCTTGGGCTCGGGCTTCTGGAAGGCGGGGACGCCATTGGAGATGGCTTCGGTGCCGGTCATGGCGGAACAGCCCTGGGCAAAGGCCGAGAGCACCAGCACGATGCCCAGACGTTGCGTCGTCCACCCCAGTGTCTGGGGCGCGTGGGCGGGCGAGACGGCGGCAAGCAGGCCCCCGTGGGCGGCGGCGCGCACGATGCCGGCGACGATCATGATGGCGAAGCTGGCGATGAACAGATAGGTTGGCGCCGCGAAGATCGTGCCTGACTCGCGGATGCCGCGCAGGTTGACGATGGCGATGAAGGCGATGCAGATGACCCCCAGCAGCACGGTATACGGCGCCAGCCGGGCGACGGCCGAGACCAGCGCATCAATCCCAGAGGCGACGCTGACCGAGACGGTGAGCACATAGTCAATGAGCAGGGCCGCCGCGGCCACCAGGCCGGCGATATCACCCAGGTTGTCGCGCGCGACGATATAGGAGCCGCCGCCGCTGGGGTAGGCGTGAATCGTCTGGCGATAGGAGACGCCGACGATCACCATCACGGCGGCGATAGCGGCGGCGAGCGCGAGGTTGAGCTGCAGCGCGCCCAACCCCGCCGTGATGAGCACGGCCATCGAGGCTTCGGTGGCGTAGGCCACCGACGAGATGGCATCGGACGAGAGGACGGCCATAGCTTTGATCTTGGTGAGGCGCTCCAGTTCCTGGGCCGCCGTGCTGATGGGGGTGCCGACCAGCACACGCTTGATGCCGTGGGTCAGGGTCGCGAGCGCGCCACGGGCCGGTTCGGCGCGCTCGGTCGCCACCAGGTGACCCGATTGGACCAACTCGAACTCACGCTCGTGCGGCCGGGTGATCCGGACGTAGCGGTTCTGTTGCTGACCGACGACGACGGCGCGGCGCTGCAAGTTCGCATCCACGTTCCAGGCCGGGGGCATGGGCAGGGGTGAGCCGGGCAGGGGTGCACCGGATGTTGGCGCGCCGGGCATGGGGGCGCCGGGCAAGGGTGCGCCGGGCGATTGAAATCGCGGCTGGAGGCGTTCCGCCACGAAGTCCGCCTTCGCAGACTGAGATGACGCGGCTGGTGGTGCGGATAGTTGGTTGGAGGTGGCCGGCTGGCGCGTCTCCGTATCGTCGATCATGCCGTATTTCGCTCCTGATCTGGTGCTCTGTGAGCGGTCCCCTGTGGGGCACCCACCAGATGCTAACCGCACGGAGATCAAGGGGGTGTCAGGAGATGCGGTCAGGGACATCAAGATACTGTAAGGATTTGGAGCGCCTGGCGCATCAGCCCGTGCCGCCGCGCGCTGAAGGGCTTGTGGAATGCGGTGTCCGCTGGTGCGAACCGGGCTGATTGGCAGGAGTGGGAACTGGTTGCGTTCCTTTGGTTGCCAGGCCATAGTATGGTCAGAAGGTCAGTACGGGGGCAGTCACCCGCGCTGAGGAGTGAGGACGATGGACACGGGATCGACGATGCCGGAGGAGGTCCGCCATGCCACTGGAGGGCCGGCGCACGCGCCATACATCGTGCGGCGGCTGCCCGCGCGCCACACCGAGACACGCACCGAGCGGCTGCGCCGGCAGGCACGCGCGGCGCTCACACCCCGCAACCGCATCGGCTACCTGGCCGCCGTCGCCGGGACCGCCGTTGCTTCGATATTCATTGGCGTGGCGCAGAGCGTCGTACACGCGAAGAATCTCTCACTGATCTACTTGCTGGTGGTGCTCTGGCTCGCCACCTGGTACGGGCGCGGGCCAGCCATCGCGGCGTCGGTGCTGGCGTTTCTGGCGTACGATTTCTTCTTCATTCCGCCGATCTACAAGTTGACCATCGCCGACCCCACCGAATGGGTTTCGCTGCTGGCGCTGCTGGCCGTCGCGCTGGTGCTGGGGCAGTTGACCGCCGCGGTGCAGGCGCGCACGCGCGAGGCGCGGACCCACCAGCAGCGCACGGCGATTCTCTATGCTGTCGCGCAGTTGATCGTTGCCACGGCGGACGAGGCGACGCTGCTGGAGGAGCTGGCACAGCGTGTGGTGGCGGTCTTCGGCAGCGCCGGTATCCGCGCCTGCGCGCTGATTCTGCCGGACGCGAGGGGGCAGCCTGAGACGCGCGCGACCGCCCCCAGCGAGGGGCAGCTTGCCACGGCGCTGAGCCTCGATTCGCGCGAGCGCGCGGCGGAGGCCTGGTACGCGCTGGAACACCGCGAGGCGGCGGGCCGGATCATCTCTCCGTTGCGCCACCTGCCAGGCGAATACCTGGCGCTCTATGCCCCGCTGATCGCCAACCAGCGCGTCGTGGGCGTGCTGGGCATCGCCGGCACACCTGCCATCCGCCACCTGGTAATCCACCTGATAGCCCGCGAGAGCAATCCGGTGATGGTTGCCCATGAACCGAGCACATGTGAGCCGGACGATGAACTCTTCATCGCCGTGTGCGACCAGATCGCGCTGGCGCTGGAGCATCTCGCGCTGCAGCGCGAGGCCATCCACGTCGCTGCCCTGCGCGAGAGCGATCAGCTCAAGAATGCCCTGCTCGGCTCGGTCACCCACGATCTACGTACCCCGCTGGCCGCGATTCACGCCGCGGCGGATAGCCTGCTCGACCCCGAGGTCAGTTGGGGCGATGCCGAACGACGCGTCTTCGCGGAGACCATCGAGACCAGCGCGGATCGCCTGAGCCGGCTAGTCAGTAACCTGCTCGACCTCTCACGCCTCGAGGCCGGTGTCGCGCTGCCAGAGAAGCGGTGGTATCCGATTGGCGATGTGATCACGGCGGTGCTCGACCGCCTGGAGGCGACTGGCGGGAGCAGGGGCCGCGCGATCGAGCTGGATGTGCCTGAGGACCTGCCGCTGGTGCCGCTAGACCACGCGCAACTGGAACAGGTCGTCACCAACCTGCTTGAGAACGCGTTCAAGTACTCGTCGCCCGCCAGCCCAATCCGCATCCAGGCACGCGTTGTGGGCACGCCGACGGCGCTTGAAGTGCGCGTAGCGGATCAGGGGGTGGGGATTGCGGCGGGTGAGTTGTCGGCCATCTTCGATAAGTTCTATCGTGTGCAGCATGTAGACCTGCCCTGGGCGACGGGGCGTCCACCCACCGGGACGGGTCTTGGGCTGGCGATCTGCGCTGGGATCATCCGCGCCCACGATGGGCGCATCTGGGCGGAGAGCGTGCCGGGCAATGGCGCGACGTTGATCTTCACGCTGCCCATTCCGCCCGCGCCGCCAGGTGGCGCGCTGCCCGAGGCGCGAGCCGAGGACCTCTCCCCCGGCCCCTCCTCTAATGACCGGTCACGAATGACGGCGCGGGGAGGAGGGCCAGAGGCAGAGGGCGTACATCCGTACGCCCCTACGGATGGTGCGCGGGGAGGGGAGGCGCCAACGCTGGGCACATCCATGCGGCAGGCGTGAAGAGAGAGGCTGCGAAACATGCGCGATATTCACGTTCCTGGCGCGGATGAGCGCGACGATGGGCGTGCACCGCACGATGGGCGTGCACCGCACGCCCTTACGGATGGTGCGACCCCCACGTGGGGAGTAGGGGATCACACACCGCACGCCCCTACGGATAGTGCGGCGCAGGGGGGTGGCGCACGCGTGCTGGTGATTGACGACGAGCCGGAGATCCAGCGGGCGGTACGCACGCGTCTGGGGGGCGCCGGCTTCGCCGTGGCGGGCGCGCTCACCGGCGCGGAGGGGATGGCGCAGGTGGCGCAGTGGCATCCCGATGTGGTGATCCTCGATCTGGCGCTGCCGGATATCGACGGGGTTGAGGTCTGCCGCCAGCTGCGCGCGTGGACGACGGTGCCCATCATCGTGCTCTCGGTGCGCGCGGACGATAGCGACAAGGTGGCCGCGCTGGAGTTGGGCGCCGATGACTATCTGGTCAAGCCGTTCAGCAGCCAGGAGCTGGTGGCGCGGGTGCGCGTTGCGCTGCGGCATGTGGCGCAGGCGGCGGGTGGCGCCGCGGATGCCGCCTCGTTCAGCACCGGCGAGCTCGTGTTGGACTTCGCCCACCGGCGGGTCAGTATGGCGGGCCGCGAGGTGCATCTGACCCCCACCGAATATGAGGTGCTCAAGTATCTGGCGCGCCACGTGGGCAAGGTGATTACCCGGCGCACACTGCTACAGGGAGTCTGGGGGCCTGAGTACACGAGCGAAGACCACTATCTGCATGTCTTCATCGGCCAACTACGGCGCAAGATCGAGCCGGAACCCAGCCGCCCGCGCTATCTGCTCACCGAGCCGGGGGTGGGGTATCGGCTGCGCCCGCCGGAGTGAGTGCGGAGGAGATGCCCAGGGGTTCTCGTCCCGCCTGTCTGAGTGCCACAGCTCAACACACGCGACACACCTGAGCTGGCGCAAATCTTGAGCATTTCTTGAGCCGCTGCCGCTCCTTTCTTGAGTCCTCCCTGAGCGCGTCCGCTGTATGCTCATGCTGGTCCACGGAACAGGGAAGAACGTGCCGGGGACGAGTGGTGGCGCACAGAGGCGCGCAAAGGTGGCTCGATTATGCGGGAACCGTTCGCGGTGTTGAATGTTGGGGGCGAGTTGGCGTTGCGACGCACCATCACCATGGCGCTGGTGCGCCATGGCATTGACGTAGCCGAGGCCGACAGTGTGGCCGGCGCCCAAGAAGCGCTGGCCGCGTGGGATGGCGCGTTCGATGTCATCGTGCTCGATGTCTGTCTGCGCGATCAGAGCGGGTGGGATCTGCTACGCCGCTTGCGCGCACAGCGGAGCGACCGTGCCCGTCGGGATGGCGCGATTCCGGTGATTGTGCTGACTGGAGGCCTGCCGAAGCAGTGCCAGGTGGACGAGCTACACCCCGATGCGGTGCTCCCCAGACCCTTCCCCATCACGACACTGGTCCGGCTCGTCGAGCGGCTTGCCGCCCGGCACGCCGCCTACCCCCAGGCCGCCAACGCGTAAGGACGACGCCGCGCTCCAGCGGGCGACAGTCGTCCAGCGCTCATGCCCGGTGGCGCGCTTCAGGCCGGACGCGGGCCCGCCGCATATCAGCCATGGTGAGCGCACCACAGCGGAAGAAGGAAGCCCATGCCCGATCTGCTCTTTGCCATCGTCTCGATTGCCGCGTTTGCCGCGCTGATCGCGTTCGTCTACGGCTGCGACCGTCTGTGATAGCACGCTCATATCAAGTTCTCCTGAAGGCGTATGCATAACGGGGCCCGGAGCGCACACCCGTGCGCGACGACGAAACGCCACCGATCACCCGGACTTGGCATCAGAGAGGGCACGCACCACAACGCGACGTAGCGGAAGTAGCGGAAGGCGTTTGGAGGAAACCTGATGGCGCTGGAATATATCCTGACCAGCATTGTCACTCTGGCGGTGGGTGTCTATCTCATGGTCGCTCTGCTGCGGCCCGACAAGTTCTAGCCAGGCGCGGAGTGCCGGCCATTGGGTGCGATCCAGTTGGTGAAGGGGTGCGAGGAACGCGATGACGTTCACATTCAATGGCCTGGCGCAGATCGCTGTCTATTTCATCTTGCTGTTGCTGCTCACCAAGCCGGTGGGACTCTACCTGACAGCCGTTTTCAACGGCGGGCATACCTGGCTCGATCCCATATTCCGTCCCGTGGAGCGGGTGCTCTACCGTCTGGGGGGCGTGGACGAGCGGCGCGAGCAGGACTGGAAGATCTACACGATCTCGATGCTGCTCTTCAGTGTGGCGGGCGTGCTGCTGCTCTATCTCATCGAGCGCGTCCAGACGCTGGTGCCATTCCAGGCGCGGATCAATCCGGCGGGCCAGGGACCGATCGATCCCGCGTTGGCGTGGAATACCGCCATCAGTTTCGCCACCAACACCAACTGGCAGAACTATGGCGGCGAGACGACCATGAGCTATTTCACGCAGATGGCCGGCCTCACCTTCCACAATTTCGGCTCGGCTGCCGTGGGCATCGTACTGGCCGTCGCCGTGATCCGCGGGCTGACGCGTCGTAGTGGACGCTTCCTGGGCAATTTCTGGGTGGATCTGACGCGCTGCATCCTCTATATCTTGCTGCCGATCTGTTTGGTCTACGCGCTGTTTCTGGTGTGGCAGGGGGTGCCGCAGAACTTCAACCCCTACACCGCGATCACGGGAATCCAGGGCTTCCATCAACTGATCGCGCAGGGACCGGTCGCCTCGCAGGAAGCGATCAAGATGCTGGGGACCAATGGCGGCGGCTTCTTCAACGCCAACTCGGCACACCCCTATGAGAATCCCACGCCATTCTCCAATCTGATCGAGATGCTCTCGATCTTCACGCTGGGCGCCGGGCTGATCTACCTGTTCGGCAAGATGGCGCGCGATACCCGCCAGGGCTGGACGCTCTTTGCCGCCGTCAGTATCCTCTTTCTGCTGGGCGCGGTCATCGCGCTGGGCGCGGAGCAGGCCGGCAACCCACAACTCGCGGCCCTTGGGGTGAATCAGTCGGCCAATGAGTGGGCGCTGGCCCAGCCCGGCGGCAACATGGAGGGTAAGGAGTTGCGTTTTGGCATCGGCTCTTCCACGCTCTTCACCACCATCACGACCGACGCCTCCTGCGGCGCGATCAACAGTTGGATTGATAGTTACACGCCGATCGGCGGGCTGGTGCCCCTGGCAAATATCGGGTTGGGCGAGATTATCTTTGGCGGCGTCGGCTCGGGCATGTATGGCCTGATCGTCTTTGCCATTCTCTCGGTGTTCATCGCTGGGCTGATGGTCGGGCGTACGCCCGAGTATTTAGGCAAGAAGATCGAGCAGTACGAGATGAAGATGGCGGCGCTCGCCATACTGATCTTGCCGCTGAGCATCCTGGGCTTCAGCGCGCTGGCCATCGTGCTGCCCAGTGGGGTATCGCAGATCTCCAATCCCGGCCCGCATGGGCTGAGTGAAGTGCTCTACGCCTATACCTCACAAACCGGCAACAACGGCTCGGCCTTCGCCGGACTGGCCACCAACACCCCTTTCTATAACTGGACTGGCGCCTTTGCCATGCTGATCGGCCGCTTCGCCTTCCACATCCCCGTGCTGGCCCTGGCCGGCGCGCTGGTGCGCAAGCGGGTCGTGCCCGTCGGACCGGGCACCTTCCCCACCACGACTCCGCTCTTCGCCGGGCTGGTGATCGGCGTGATGGTGATCGTTGGGGCGCTGACATTCTTCCCCGCGTACGCGCTGGGTCCGATTGTGGAGCATCTGTTGATGCTCGCCGGCAAGTCGTTCTGAGGCGGTTTTTACTATGCTCAATCGCGATCAAACTCCCGCGCCACTCATCGAGAACGCTGAGACGCAGGGTGCGGTGGTGACTCCGCCGCGTGGGCGCATCGGCAGCCGTGAGGCCAAGGCGCGCCGCCCACGCCACAGCGCTGCGCTCTTCGATCCCACCATCACGCGCCGCGCCGTGGTGGACTCATTCAAGAAGCTGGATCCGCGCATTCAGGCGCGCAATCCCGTGATGTTCGTCGTCGAGATTGGCAGTGTCGTCACCACCGTTGAATGGGTGCGCGCGCTCCTCGATGCGCGGCTGGCCGGCGAGCGCGGCTTCGTGCTGGGTGTCAGCATTTGGCTCTGGTTCACCGTGCTCTTCGCCAACTTCGCCGAGGCGATGGCCGAAGGACGAGGCAAGGCTCAGGCCGATACGCTGCGCCGCGCGCGCAGCGACACGCTCGCCAAACGGCTGCAAGTCAGCCAGGCGAAGGCAGAGCACAGCGTCGCGCCCGCGTTGCGCGACGCACCCTTCGAGAGCATCGCGGCGCCACAGCTGCGCAAGGGTGATCTAGTGCTGGTCGAGGCCGGCGACGTGATTGCGGGCGATGGCGATGTCGTCGCGGGGGTCGCTTCGGTGGATGAGTCGGCGATCACCGGCGAGTCCGCTCCCGTGATCCGCGAGAGCGGCGGCGATCGCTCGGCGGTGACGGGGGGCACGCGGGTGCTCTCAGACTGGATCGTGGTACGCATCTCCTCGAATCCGGGCGAGACCTTCCTGGACCGCATGATCGCGCTGGTCGAGGGCGCCAGCCGACAGAAGACGCCTAACGAGATCGCACTGAACATCCTGCTGGCCAGTTTGACCTTCATCTTCCTGCTGGCGGTGGTGACACTGGAGCCCTTTGGCATCTACTCCGGCGGACCGGTCTCGATCACCGCGCTGATCGCCCTGCTCGTCTGCCTGATCCCGACCACCATCGGTGGGCTGCTCTCGGCCATCGGCATCGCTGGCATGGATCGCCTGGTGCAGCGCAACGTGCTGGCGATGAGCGGGCGCGCGGTGGAGGCCGCTGGCGATGTGGACGTGTTGCTGCTGGATAAGACAGGCACCATTACGCTGGGCAACCGCATGGCCAGCGAGTTCATACCCGTCACGGGAGTCAGCGAGACGGAGCTGGCCGAGGCGGCGCTGCTCTCGTCGCTGCCCGATGAGACCCCCGAGGGTCGTTCCATCGTGCTGCTTGCGCAGGAGCGCTACCACCTGGATGGCAAGGCCGTCGCCGCGGCGCGGATGACGTTCATCCCTTTCAGCGCGTCCACGCGCATGAGCGGAGTGGATATCGCCGGACAGCATGCCACGCCAGGTCGCCAGGTGCGCAAGGGCGCCGCCGACGCGATGCTGACCTGGGTGCGCGAGCGCCAGGGACCGCTGCCCGCTGATCTGGAGCCAGCTGTCGAGCGCATCGCGCGCGCCGGTGGCACGCCGCTCGTCGTGGCCGCCGCGCACGAGGACACCGCGCCGCGACTGCTGGGCGTGATCTATCTGAAGGATGTCGTCAAGACCGGCATGCGGGCACGCTTCGACGAACTGCGACGTATGGGCATCCGCACGGTGATGATCACCGGTGACAACCCGCTGACGGCGGCGGCCATCGCCAACGAGGCGGGTGTCGATGATTTTCTGGCGCAGGCCACGCCTGAGGCCAAGATGAAGCTGATCCGCGAACAGCAGGGTGGTGGGCGGCTGGTGGCGATGACGGGCGATGGCACCAACGACGCGCCGGCGCTGGCCCAGGCCGATGTGGGCGTGGCGATGAACTCGGGCACGCAGGCCGCCAAAGAGGCGGGCAACATGGTGGACCTCGACTCGAATCCGACCAAACTGATCGAGATCGTCGAGGTGGGCAAGCAACTGCTCATCACACGCGGCGCGCTGACGACGTTCAGCATCGCCAACGACGTAGCCAAGTATTTCGCCATCATCCCCGCCGTGTTCGTGGTCACCTACCCGCAATTGCAGGCGCTCAATATCATGCGGCTGGCGACGTCGCATAGCGCGGTGCTTTCGGCGGTGATCTTCAACGCGCTGATTATCGTGGCGCTGATTCCGCTGGCATTGCGCGGCGTCAAGTACCGGCCAATGGGGGCCGCGGCGCTGCTGCGCCGCAATCTGTTCATCTATGGCATCGGCGGCATTCTGCTGCCCTTCGCCGGTATCAAGCTGATCGATCTGCTGCTGGTGCTGCTGCGTCTGACCTGACCTCTCCCCCAGCCCCTCCCCGGCGCGGGGAGGGGGCCAGAGGGATTCGAGGCGCATTCCGCGCCGGCGAGCGTGGGTGGCTTTTCAGGCTGGTCGAATGCATTTGACGAGTAATTCACCGTGAGATGTACAGCGTGGTGGCGAGGTTGGATGATAGGGAAAAATTGAGAGAAAGTCGTGATGGTGGGCAACAGATGAACAAGATGACGCATGGCGGCGCGACGCGAACACCTCAGGCCAGCGGCGAACGGAGCGCGAGCCTAACGGATGCGGTGACCGACATTGAGGCTGAGGCTGAGATATCCGGCGATGAGCACGAGCCGGTCCGGCGCACGCTGCTGCGCCAGCTGCGGCCGGCGATCGTGCTGACGCTGCTGCTGACACTGCTGACGGGCATCATCTATCCGCTGGCGACAACGGGATTGGCGCAGGTGCTGTTCCCCAGCCAGGCCAACGGCTCGCTGCTGTATGTCAACGGCAAGCCGGTGGCCTCGACGTTGATTGGACAGTACTGGACACAGCCACAATACTTCCACGGGCGCCCCTCCGCGACGGTGAACCTTCGGGGCACGCCCGCGCCCTATGAGGCGGATAACTCGGGCGGGTCGAACCTGGGGCCGACCAACGCGGTGCTGATCAAGACCGTGCGGCAGCGCATCGCCGCTCTGAAGCAGGAGAACCCGGATGTGCCCACAGGCACGCCGATTCCGGCCGATCTGGTAACGGCCTCGGCTTCGGGACTCGATCCCGACATCTCGGTGGCCGCGGCGTATTATCAGATTCCGCGCATCGCCAAAGCGCGCGGGCTTAGCCAGGCAGCCGTCCAGCACGTGGTCGACACCAACATCGCGGGTCGCTTTCTGGGCATCTTCGGCGAGCCACGCGTCAATGTGCTGACGCTGAATCTGGCGCTGGACGCGCTCAGCCACACGTAGCGGGGCACGGGTAAGAGAGATGGTATGACGGACCAGCGCCCCGATCCCGAGGAACTGCTCGACCGCTATCAACTGCGCGATGATGCGCGGGCGCAGGCGGCGCCAGGGGCCGATTCCCACGCGGCGCAACCGCCCGCGCCCAAACGCGGCCGGCTGCGGGTCTACCTGGGCATGGCCGCGGGGGTGGGCAAGACCTACGCGATGCTCAACGAGGGGCACCGGCGCCAGGCGCGGGGCACGGATGTCGTGGTGGGCTATGTCGAGACGCACGGACGCGCGCTCACGGCGGAACAGATCGGCGACCTGGAGATCATCCCGCGCCAGCGCATTGAGTATCGTGGGGTCACTCTCGAGGAGATGGATGTCGCGGCAATCGTCGCGCGGCATCCCGCGGTGGCATTGGTCGACGAGTTGGCGCACAGCAATGTTCCCGGCTCACGCTACCCCAAGCGCTACCAGGATGTGGCGGAGCTGCTCGCCACGGGCATTACGGTGATCTCCACGGTGAACGTGCAACATCTGGAGAGCCTCAACGATATCGTCGAGGCCATCACGGGGGTGCGCCAGCGCGAGACGCTGCCAGATCGCGTGCTGGATGAGGCTGACGAGGTGGAGCTGATCGACATCTCACCGGAGGCGCTGCGCGCGCGGCTGCGCCACGGCAATGTGTATCCTGGCCCGCGCGCGCAACAGGCACTCACGCACTTCTTCACGCAAGAGAACCTGACGGCGCTACGCGAGCTGGCGCTGCGGCGGGTGGCCGAAAAAACCGAGGACCAACTGGAAACGCTGATGCACGGGCAGGAGGAAGGTGGCGCGGCGGTCTGGGGGGCGACGGCGACCGAGCGGGTGCTGGTGGCCTTCGACGCGCGTCCGCACTCGGGGCAACTGATCCGTGAAGCGTGGCGGCTGGCTCATGCGCTCAAGGCGCCGCTGCTGGCCGTGACGGTGGTGCCCCCGCCACGCCCGTTTGCGCAGTCCAGCGCCCAGCCGGAGCGCGCGCTGGAGGACCATGCGCACCTGGCGGAGGATCTGGGCGCGGAGGTGCTGCGCGTCACCGGTCGCGCTGTCGCCGTGGAACTGGCGCGGGTCGCGCGCGCGCGGCACGTGACCCATATCGTGATCGGCATGCCAGCGCGCGGCCGGTGGCACGAACTGCTGTTCGGCTCGGTGACCAACCGGCTGCTGCGCCAGCCCACCGGCGCGGATATTCACGTAGTGCGCCAGCACGCGGCGCGGACATAGGCAGGCATGGATCAGTGGCATGGGGCGATCGCGGCAGGCTAGCCACATCCCGTCACCTGCTCATCAAGCCCTCGCAGACCGCTGCCTGCGTGCGATCTACCGCTTTCCAGACTACGTTGCACATGATCTCAGTGCGGGCGCTGGTGCTATAGTGATGTACGACAACGCCACCAACGGAGGACCTATGCCCGCTCTGCGTGCCATCCCCGTGCCCGATCTGGCCGCGGGGCGTCACGCCGCCCAGGCGCTGCTGCGGCAAGGCCACATCCTTGGCGCTTTAGAGGCGCTGCATGACACCCTCGGCGATGTCTTTCGACTGCCACTTCCGGGGTTCGAGAGTGTGGTGCTGGTGGGGCCCGAGGCGAACCGATTCGT
>DASYGC010000361.1:0-3859 GCA_036000225.1 Ktedonobacterales bacterium
GTGCCGATAGGCAAGACACCCAGCGCAGCCGTGTGGCCCGCCAGTTCTTGGACCACTTCGTTGATGGTGCCATCACCGCCCGCGGCGATCACCATGCGCATGCCAGCACTGACCGCCTCCGCCGCGAGGATGCGCGCCCCACCGGGCGCGGTGGTCGGGCAAAGTTCCGCCACGAGGCCATGCTCCGTCAGCCACGTGGCGGTCGCGGCCAACTCGCGCATGGCCGATGCGCCGCGTCCGCCGCCCGATGTCGGATTCACAATGATGCGGGCCTGGGCCGGTGGGGCGAGGGGAGCGGAACGCCGCAGGCGGGGCGCCGACGAGAGCACGTGAGTGCCCGACACCAGCAGCGATAGAGCGGACAGTGGCGCGGGCAGATGCCGCGCCAGGTTCCAGGTCACCTTGCTCATGACACGCGCATACGTCGCGAGGCGGCGGGGTCGCAGCCAGGTGCGCAGATGCCAGTGGTGGTGTACCCGTTGCTGGTCGCTCATTGTCATCCGCATTTGGTGTGCTCCCGCACCCTAGCTGACCCGCGGCACCCGGGCCAGCAGTTCGGCCACCACTTCGTAGTGGATGGTTCCCAGGCGCGCGGCCACTGCCTCCGCCGTCAATTCGTCGTCGCCTTGCTGCCCAATCAAGGTGACCTCATCGCCGACTCGCACGTCGGCGATCCGTGTGACATCAATCATACACTGATCCATGCATACCCGCCCGATCAATGGCGCACGTTGACCGCGGACCAGCACTTCTCCCCAGGTGGTTGGTCCGCGGCGAAAACCGTCAGCATAGCCAACGGGGAGAGTCGCCACGCGCGTGGGTCCCTCGGTCACATACGTGGCGCCATAGCTGATGCCTTCCCCGGCCGCCAACTCGCTCACCTGCACCACCTGCGTTCTGAACGCGAGCGCCGGTCGGAAACCGAAGGGCAACCGTACCGCCTCAGAGGGCGATAATCCATAGATCGCGATGCCCGGTCGAACCAGATTGTAGCGCATTTCGGGCCACGCAAGGGTGGCAGCGCTATTGGCGGCGTGAACGATGGCCGGACGGAGGTTGTGCCGCTCCAAGCCGTCCAGGACCCGCGCGAACCGCGCGATCTGCCGCTGGGTGTAGGATGGGTCGGCACTATCGGCACTGGAGAGATGCGTAAACATGCCTTCAACGACGAGTCCAGGCAGGGTCTCGAGCTCCTCAAAAAACGCGATGATGCTCCTCACATCTTCGGCGCGCAGTCCTAGCCGGCCCATACCGGTGTCGATCTTCACATGCACGCGCACCGTGCGCTGGAGCTCGCATGCGGCTCGTGAAAGCGCTTGCGCCGCCTCGATGCTAAATACGGTGATCGACAGGTCCAGATGTACGGCTTCACGGGCCTGCCAGGGAGCCGTATAGCCAAAGATCAGCATCGGCGCGGTGATGCCCGCTTGACGCAGTGGGCGCGCTTCGCTGACGGTTGCCACGCCGAGCCAGCTCGCGCCGTTGCGGAGCACGGTGCGCGCGACCGGCAGCGCGCCATGTCCGTAGGCATCGGCCTTCAGACTCACCAATACCGCGACCTCTGGACCTACCAGTTCCTTGATGAGACGGGTGTTCCGCGCGATGGCATCGAGATCGACCTCCAGCCAGGTGGGCCGGTCCGGGCGCATCATGACGACACGCTGCCACCCTGGCGTCTGACGATCGAGCAGCTCCTCGGCGCGCTCTGGCTGTGCCAGCAGTTGGGACGTTATGCGCTCCATGCGTATGTCCTCTGACCCTTTGATGAGCACCACCGAAGCGGCATCAGGCCGCCACTGGCGCGCATCGTGATCAATGCCGGCTGAAGTCCTATCTGTGGGGTTCGCGGCGAAACCAAGCACGGCCCGTGCCGCATCATCGTGTGATCGTGTAACGGCGACACGTTCTGCCGGCATACCAGCCGTCAGCGCCGCCTGAGCAATCCATTCGGCGCGTGAGCCCATGGTCACGAGGTGCGTCGCGGTGGCGAACGCCTGTTGGCCAACCTGATGGTGGGCATCCATCTCCGTGTCTCCCAGGCGCAGCATATCGCCAAGTACCGCGATTCGCGCGGCACCCGACGGCTGGGCGCGGCCCACAGCCGCCAGCGCGTCGAGCCCCGCCCGCATACTGGCCGGTGCCGCGTTGTGCGAGTCATCGAGCACAATCAGATGGTGCGCGCCCGCTAACCAGTTCAGACGTCCGGGAAGTGGACGCAGTTCCACCAGGGCATCAAGTGCCACATCGAGCTCCACCCCAAGCGCCTCACCGACGGTAAGCGCCGCCAGCACCGCGTTGGCCCAGTGATCGCCATGCAGGTGATGAAAGATGGCGCGTCCGCCATCCGGGTACCTCGTGCCGGCCTGTGGGAATGTCAGCGCGAGCGTCGTCGCGTTGCTCGCTGCCATCGGAGCCAATGTGCACCGTACCGTGCGCCGTAGATCGTCGGCATCCACGGTGTCGCTGAGGGCACCGAAGAATCGTAGATTGGCTTCGGTGTCTGAACCCATCGCACGTACCGCGGGATCGTCGCTGTTCAGCACGGCAAAGCCGGCTGCCGGCAAAGCGCGCGGCAACTGTGTGAGTTCCGCGGCAAGTGAGGCAACACTGCCGAAATACTGCAATTGCGTGGCGCTGACATTGGTCACCACGCCGACCGTTGGACGCGCGATGGTGCACAACGCCTGCATCTCCCCTGGATGGTCGCAGGCCATTTCGACCACCGCGAACCGATGCGCCGGCTCGAGTCTGCCCAGGGCCAACGGGAGGCCGAGCAGGTCATTGTAGTTGCGCCAGGATCGGAACGTGGGCCGCACACGGCCCAATACGTCGGCGATCGCTTCCTTGGTGGTCGTCTTGCCAGTGCTCCCCGTGACGGCGACCACCAGGGGTTTCCAGCGCTCCAGAATATACGTCGCATAGTCCCGCAAGGCCTCTCGTGAGTCACCGACCGCCACGACAGCTGTGCCCGCGTCTTCCAGCCGCTCCAGCAGGCCGGGTTCGCCAGCCTCACAACGGGGCATCTGGCGCGCTTCCACGACGAGCGCCCCAGCTCCGCGTCGTACGGCATCCTCGATGAATTCGTGGCCGTCGGCATGCGGTCCACGGACCGCCACAAAGCACTCGCCCGGCGCAACCTGGCGAGAGTCATGCGCAAAGCCAGGAAAACAGGAGCGCGCGCCCGCTGCGCGCAGTTCGCCACGCGTCGCAGTGACGAGATCGTCAAGGTAGATCATCTTGGGCCTTCCGCCGCCACAAGGTTCGCCGCTGACTTCGCCGTTGACTTCGCCGCTGGCACAGGGGCTAGATCGTCGCCGCGTGTTGAGCGTCCTCGACGGCGATGCCGCGGCCTCATGCGCCGGCAGGCGATGGGGTGAGTCAAGGAGAGAGCGGAGCGCACGGTGTGTTGCGGGTCCAGTATAACGCGTGCTATGCTTTGGGTGCTATGCGGCAGCGCACGCGCAAACCATCTCGCCGCCGCCGTCGCCGCTTGCTCGGGGGCCGTAGCTCAGGGGCAGAGCAGGGGCCTTTTAAGCCTCGTGTCGTGGGTTCGAATCCCACCGGCCTCACCCCGAAGACTCTCCACCTAATTGAGATGATCGTGTTGGTCCCACTGACCAGTTCCCGAGAGCCAGCGCGCCATTTGCTGTTCCCACAGCGCGCGTCGGTCCTGTTCCAGGCGCTCTTGCAGCCTGATCAGTCGCAGCGCTTCTTCGACGCTGAATCCATAATCCAGTAAGGCATCGATCAGCAGGTCATCGTACTGACGCATCGTGACACCTCCTGACATGCGCGATCATTCCACAACGCCGGTGTCATTATCATCTACTATAGCGTACTCGACCCCAGCACGGCCAAA
>DASYGC010000362.1:0-2826 GCA_036000225.1 Ktedonobacterales bacterium
ACCAGCCAGCGCCAGCGCGGCGCCCACATGCGGGCCGCGTGCGACCCGGAACCGCTCCGCGAGCAAATGTGACACACTGGGCCCATAGGGCCCACAGCAGGGAGCCACGACACATGCTGATCTACAATACCGAAACTGGCACCAAAGAACCCTTCGAGCCGGCCAGCCTACCCGTCAAGATGTATGTCTGCGGCCTGACCCCCAAGAATGAGCCGCATCTGGGCCATGCGCTGCTCTTCGTGGTCAACGACACCGTGCGCCGCTATCTGGAATACCGCGGCTACCCGGTGCGCTACGTGCAAAACTTCACCGATGTGGACGACAAGATCATCGCCGCCGGACAGCGCGATGGCATCCCCGCGGCGGAGGCGGCCCAGCGCTATACTGAGTCGTACTTCCGCGATATGGATGCCATCGGCGTGCGGCGCGCCGACGAGTTCACCTACGTTACCGCGTTCATCCCGCGCATCATCGAGGTGATCCAGCGGCTGATTGACACGGGCCACGCCTATGCGCTGGATGGCGATGTGTACTTCTCCATCCCCAGTTTTCCCGCCTATGGTCGCCTCTCGGGCCGCGATGCCGAGGCGATGCGGGTGGGGGCGAGCATCGAGCCGAACGAGCGCAAGCACGACCCACGCGACTTCGCGCTGTGGAAGGCCGCCAAGCCCGGCGAGCCCTTCTGGGAGAGTCCCTGGGGCCCGGGCCGGCCGGGCTGGCACATCGAATGCTCCACGATGGTGCTCGAAGCGCTGGGCGAGCAGATCGACATTCATGGCGGCGGCTCGGACCTGATCTTTCCCCATCACGAGAACGAGATCGCGCAAAGCGAGAGCTACACGGGCAAGGTGCCCTTCGTGCGCTACTGGCTACATACCGGCATGATGAGTCTGCCCGATCCCGGTTCCGATCCCGACAACGCCGCGCGTGTAGACGAAGCCGACGAAGCCGTCGCGAACCAGCCGCGCAAGATGTCGCACTCCGCCGCAAGCGACGGCAACGCCGCCGCGCGCAAGACCCTCAAGATGGCGCACTCCGGTGAGTTCATCACCATCCGCTCCATCCTGAACACCGGCCAGGTGCCCGCCCCCGCGCTGCGACTCTACTTACAGGGTCAGCACTACCGGGCCAATCCCACCTACTCGGAGGAGCAACTGCTCGCCACCGTGCGCCGCTGGAAGCGCTGGGCCCAGACGCGCGCCAATCTGCAACGGCTGATTGAGTGGGCGGAACAGCACCAGACGCCAGCGGCGAACACGGCGGCACAGACGCAGACGGCGCGCCAGGAGGAACTCGCACGGCAGATCGCGGCGGCGCGCGCGGACTTCATCGCGGCGATGGACGACGACTTCAACACGTCCAGCGCGCTGGCGGCCATTGATGGGCTGGTGAACCGGATCAATGACTATGCGGCGGGGCTCACTGGCGGGCGGGTCGGTCCGCCTGAGCTGCTGGCCCTGCGCGCGGCGCTGGCCGGGCTGGAAGAACTCACCGGCGTGCTGGGCATCGCGCTTGCAGCGCCCGAGGCCGCGCCAGCGGCGCTGGCGGCGGCAACCAGGGCGGCCATCGAGGCGCTGCTGGCACAGCGTGACGTGGCGCGCGCGGCGAAAAACTGGGCGGAGGCCGACCGCCTGCGCCAGGAGCTCGAGCAACGCTACGGCGTGGTCATCAAAGATACCGCCCAGGGGGCAACCTGGGCGCTGAAAGAAGCGTGAGGCACGCATGGCCGACTATGTCTGGGGCCGCTACCCCGTGCTGGAGGCGCTGCGTTCGCGGCGCAAGGTCCATCGCATCCTGGTGGCGCAGGGGCCGCAGGATTCCGCGCTGACACAGGTGGTGGATCAGGCGCGCCGGGTGGGGGTGAACATCGAGATCGTGCCACGACGCCGGCTGGATGAGCTCGCGCGCGGCGCCAATCACCAGGGCGTGGTCGCGCTGGCGGCGCCCCGCACCTACGCCGAGATCGACGATATCTTCGCCCGCGCCAGGGAACTGGACGAGCCGCCACTGATGGTGGTGCTCGACGCCATTCAAGATGTGCAGAATCTGGGATCACTGATTCGCACCGCCGAGGCCGTCGGCGCGCATGGCGTGATTCTCCCCGAGCACCGCGCCGCCGGGCTGACGCCCGCCGTGGACAAGACCTCCGCCGGCGCGGTGGAGCTGCTGCCGGTGGCGCGTGTCACGAATATCACGCGCACACTCGACGAGTTGAAGAAGCGCGGGCTGTGGTGTATCGGGCTGGATGGCGATGCCGAGACCGACTACGACCAGGCCAACCTGACCGGTCCCATCGCGCTGGTGGTCGGCAACGAGGGCAAAGGCATCTCGCGCCTGGTACGCGTGCACTGCGATGTGCTGATCCGCATCCCCATGCGTGGGCGTGTAGGCTCGCTCAACGCCGCGGTCGCCGGCTCCATCGCGCTGTACGAGATCCTGCGCCAGCGCGAGCGCGCCGCCAAACCCGCGACGCCATAGCTGAGATCACCGGCCCAGCCGTGCGCTCACGCGCGGGATGATGAAGACCTGATTGCCCGTCAGTGTGCCATGGAAGTTGACCGGCTCGTTGACCATATCCGCGACCGACGCCGCTGGCGTCACCTTGATCGTCGCGCTGATATAGGTGCTCAGCTGGCGCTCCAGGTCGAAGGTATACGCCGGCGTGCCATTGGGCACCGCGCGCGAGGGCAGCGCGACATTGGGCACATACCAGGTGAGGGTCAGCCGCGAGGTGCACGAGTTGGGCACGACCACAAAGCCACCAAACATGGTGCGTCCCGCCACATCGCTCGTCAGGTTTGGCGGCCAGCCCGTGTCTTCCACGGG
>DASYGC010000363.1:0-1732 GCA_036000225.1 Ktedonobacterales bacterium
CGCGTCTGACTCCCCTCTCCAACACGGAGAGGGGCCGATGGTGATGCCAGGCTACAGCGCGCCGCCACCAGACAAACGGGCTGTTTAATAGTTCAGGTCAAGGTCGATGCCGACATCGCCGCCCATCTTGAGCACTTCGAGTCGGTGCGACTCCACGAGTTGCGTGTCGCGCGCATGCATCGCAGTGCTAGCCCAGGCGCGCTCACGCGGGCGCCAGAGCAGATGCTCCACGAACATCGGCCACATGCTGAGCGTGATCTTCTCGACCATGTGCTTCGTCTTCGGGGTCGCCCGCGTCAGCAGCAGCTTCTCGTAGCAGACGCCCGCCCCGTGGTGGATACCATCGTCCACAGCGAGGCGCGTGCAGATCTCGGCGAGGATGGTGTTAGGGGCCGCGTTGGCAATCTGGTGGAAGCGTGGAATGACGAGGCCCTCATAGGCTACCTGGAGTAGCCAGATTTTCTCCTCGATGGTGTCCACTTCCATCGCCAGTCTGGAGAGCTTGTCGAGGAATGGGTCAGGTTCGCAGGTGCCGCCCACCGTGTCGGAGAGCTGTAGCCAGGCCTCGAAGTGGCGCGCCTCATCCTGCGCCATCGTCGAATAATAGAGCTTGGCCTCTGGGTCGGATGCGTCGGCGAGCAGTTGCACTGAGAGCTGGGCGGCGATCATATCCGCCTGAAGTTGCTGGGTCACGACGGAGCGCCACATCGCCATGCGGCGGTTGCGCTTCTCATCGGAGCCGCGCCCCTCGGGTACCCCTGGGATTTTCCCCCAGGAGAGCTGCCGGACATCCCATGCCTGTCGCTTGGCGAGGCTGTAGAAGCGCTTCATGCCTTCCGCAGTTACCGCACTGATGTTTCCGGCATCTATGCGCGCAGCCTTTACCTCTTCTTCGGCCACCGGTGCAACGGCTTCATCTGTTGCGTCAATCGTCACGCTGGATTCCCCTCTTCCTGGTCATGTCTGCCGCGCTAGCGCCTGCCTGCCGCAGCATAAAGCCAGCAACAAACTCTACCAACTATACCAGAATCACCAATAAGTGCTGTCTACACCGCCCAAAAGCTCCCACCTGCTCATGTTTAGAGAGCGTTGCCAGGGCGGCTGTTTCATGAATGCCTGATAATTATACAATGACCAGCCGCAACGGGTGCGGGGAGAGGTCGCGCCGATTTTACCACTATACGCTTCATGTGTCATCTACCTCACTATCACAATGATCTCACAGGCCGCTCAGCATGCGCCACAAATGTGGCACACTTGAAGGCGTAAGCACTATCCAAACTCTGTGTCGCGAGTGACTGCTGAGAGGAAATCGAACCGATGACTACACAACGACGCCTGCGCTTCGGCGTGAAGACAGCGCCTCAACACACCACCTACGACGACATGCTGCGTGTCTGGCTGGAGGCCGACGCGGTTCCCGCCATCGAACACGCCTGGCTCTTCGATCACTTTATGCCGTTGGGCAATGATCCGACTGGCCCATGCCTGGAGGGCTGGTCACTGCTGGCGGCCTATGCCGCGCGCACCGAGCGGCTGCGTGTCGGGCTGATGGTGACGGGCAATACCTACCGTCACCCCGCCGTGCTGGCCAATATCGGCGCGACCCTGGATCACATCTCACATGGGCGGCTGGATTTCGGTATCGGCGCGGGCTGGAACGAGCTGGAGCATACGGCGTACGGCATTCCGCTGCCACCGCCGGGCGAGCGCATCCGTCGGCTGGGCGAGG
>DASYGC010000364.1:0-2101 GCA_036000225.1 Ktedonobacterales bacterium
GAGAAAACTCGCGTACTGGTTGTTGGGCTGGTAGGAGCCGAAGCCAGGATCCAGCCAGGCTTGCTGCCCGACGACGATCAGCTTAACGGTGAGCGCGAAGCCGCTCACACTGGTGTTGGCGGTCGCGCGCAGCCGGTCGGGGCGGGCCACATCGCCCGTGGCCGATGTGATGGGCAGCGCGTCGTTGGGTCCCAGATGCGTGGCGGTCAGCACGAAGTGGAACGACTGCGTCTTGTTGAACACGTCGCGCGCGTGGTTCAGCAGCGTGGCCGCGCTGGGGGTGGTCGTGCCAGACGAGCAGCCCGCCACAGTCAGCGCCGCTGCCAGCAGCAATGTCGCGCAGCCGGTAGCGAACCTGGCGCTGCCACCCCGCCACACTCGTCTACCCGCTCGTACCAGCCGCCTCATCCCAGACCCCCTTGTCGCCGCTGACGCCACCATCGCGCTCCAGGGATCTGGAGGTCACCGGCGGCACCGTTCATTATGGCCGCGCTTGGCGCGCACGTCAATGCGCTGGACGCGCACTGGCTGGCTGGCAAGGATGCTTTACGCCGCGCGCCCGACGCGGTACACTGACCCAACCGGACGTGCGGAAGAGTGCGCGCCCGCTGGCCGGGACATGCCGGCGGGAGGACAGCGATGAGCGAGCCCAACCAAACCAGCCAGCCCGACGAACCGGTGGCGGCACCGAACGGTTTGCCCCCGATTGTGGTGCTCAATCCCACCGGGAACCGAGGCCGCGCGGCCCGGCTGCGCAAGCCGCTGGCGCGGGCGCTGGCCGGTGGGCGTGGCGAGCTGGTGCTGACCTGGACCACCGAGGAGGCTGAAGCACGCGTCACCGCGGCGGCGCGCGCGGGACGCGGCGTGGTGGCCGTAGGTGGGGATGGCACCGTCGCCGTGATCGCCAACGCGCTGATGGCCGCCGGCGCGCCGGTACCGCTGGGCATCGTCCCCGCGGGCACCGGCAATGACTACGCCTATGAGACGCTGCATCTGCCGCGTGAGTTGCTGGCCGCGCTGGAGGTGGCCCTGACCGGTGTGCCAGTACCCATGGATGTGGGGCAGGTCAATGGGCGCTACTTCTTCAATTCGCTGGGGGTGGGCATTGATGCCAACATCGCCGCCGCCGCCAATGAACTCAAACGCTTGCGCTTTCTCAACGGCCAGGCGCTCTACTATGCGTCCAGTCTGCGCGAGTTGATCTTCCATTACCAGCGCTGCCCCGCCTTGCGGGTGACGATCGACGACCAGCCCGACGAGAGCCGGCTCTATGCGCTGGTGGCCGTCAGCCTCGGCCCCACCTATGGCGGCGGCTTCCACATCAACCCTGGCGCCGATCCGCACGACGGCCTCTTCGACGTGTGCTCGATCTGGAAGCCGTCGCAATTACGCGCGCTGCAATTGCTGCCCATGGTGGAGAAAGGCGCGCACCTCGCGCAGCGTGAGGTCAAGCGCGCGCGGGCGCGCACCGTCTCGCTGGAGAGCGCGAAGCCGATCTACGCCCACCTGGACGGCGAAGTAATCACCGCCTCAAGCTTCGAGGCGCGGATTCTGCCCGGTGCCCTGCGGGTTCGCCAGCCCAGCGTCTGAGCGGTCCGCCCTGCCGTCCCACACCGAAGGGAGTGGTGGGAGAGGGAGGTCTGGCTCTGGCTGTGGCTCTGCCGCTACGATCTCCGTCACGTCCACCAGACCTGCCCTGCTCGCCACGGGGTCGCTCGTGTCCGCCGTGTCCGCCGTGTTCGCCTCTTGCGCCGTGTTCGCATAGTGACCTCGGTACGCGTCGGGCAGCAGCGCGGCGATGCGCCGCGCCATGTCGTCGGCCACAAACTGATAGGTCTGCTTGGCGGGCAGGCCCACCGGCACCTCGGGCTGATAGGCCGTGCCAAACGTGACAGTCACCCGCGGACGCCGCCAGAAGCGCCAGCCACGCCGCGCCGACCACACCTGCTGGGTGCCGATCACCCCCACCGGCAACACGCATGCCCGCGTGTGCAGCGCCAGAAAGGCGGCGCCGGTCTTCACCGGCAACATCTCCGGCGGCAGTGGCACTTTCGGATAGGTGCCCTCGGGCATCAGCATGATGCACTGCCCCTCGGCCAGC
>DASYGC010000365.1:0-1926 GCA_036000225.1 Ktedonobacterales bacterium
CATCGCGAGCGATCCCGCCGATCCTTACATGGGCCAGTACTGGTCGTTGCGCGAAAACAATCTGGCAACCGGGACGGCGCCGGTCTGGGCGAGCGCCGTCGCCGGTGAGTGTGCCCTCCTGCCCGCGCCTGGGGCGGCGGGACTGATCCTCACCACCGCCGCCCCCGGTCCGGCGCTTGCCAGCGTACTGCGCGCGCGGGGCACCCAGTTGCTGCGTAGCTTCACGGTGGCACGTGGCGCGTCATTCGTGCTCTATCAGGTGCAACCCAATGGCCGATCAAGCGCACCACTCGCGCGGGCGGGCGACGATTTCCAGCTGGAATCCGCGGCGATTGGCACGATTGCGGGCGCGCCTGGACGCTGGCTCATCACTCACTGGACGGCACTGGCCAGTACACCCGCCGGGCCGGCCGTCTATCAGTACCAGTTTCACTTTCAGTTCGCGAGCACACCAGGCATGGCGGACCAGCAGGTGGCGACGTGCGAGCCGAGCGCCTGGCAGGCTGGTGACGGCGTGGTGCTCGCCGTGCCCGTGCCCGCGCACATGGCGAGCGGGCAGGGTTGGCGCGCGAGTGTCGCCATCGCGCGCGATACCCACACGTGGTACCGCCCGCAGCTGGGCACCCTGGAGATCGAGACGGCCAAGGAGCTGACGGTCGACTACATCGAGGTCCCGCCGGGAACCTGGCGTATCCCTGGATTGGTCTAGCCGATCCGGCACCGCCCGCGCCATCAGCCTGGCAGTGCGGGAGCGGGTTTGTGGCCCACCGCCACCAGATCCAGGCCCGCCACGCAATAGTCGGGGGAGCGACGCGCGGCCACCAGGCGGGCAATCAAGGCGTCCAACTCGGCGTCCGAAGCCAGACCCGCGCTCCGTAAAATGCGCCGGCCCTGGATCAGCAGCCCTTCAGGGCCGCCACGCGCTCGTGTGCTCTCGGTCGCGGCGGCATCGGTGCGCGGGTCAGCCTCTGGCGCGGCCAGCGCATCATCAGCGGTGGCCGCGAAGGCGGAAGGGCGCAGCCAGACCGGTCCAAACCCCATCGCCCGCAGCAGAGCGAAGAGCTTGCGCCCCATGAGCAGATCGGGAAACCCATACGGATGGCCGGCGCGGCCCAGGTCCAGTAGCGCCTGCAGCGCCTCCGCATCAGGGTAGGTGGCCCGCGCGCCCCAGTCAGGCTCGACAGCGAGCGCGTAGCCATCCAGCGCCGCCACGCGATGCATCTCGCCAGCAACTACTGCCGGGTCAGCCTGGTGCATCAAGACGCAGCGACAGGCGACCAGGTCGAAGCTGCGTGGCGCATAGGGCAGACGTGCCGCGTCGGCGCGCTCGAAGCGCACCCGCGCGCCTGCGCCGGCCAGCGGACTCACCGCCGCACGCGCCTGCGCGAGCAGGTTCTCATTCAGATCGCACGCGACGATCCGCGCCTCGGGCAGCGCTTCGAGCAACGCCAGGGTGAAGCTGCCCGCGCCACAGCCGATCTCCAGCACACGTGGTCGCGCGGGCAACGCGCACAGCGCCAGACCGCCGCGCAGTTCGTCCAGCCCGCCCATCCGCTGGGCGGCCAGCCGTTGCCCTTCCGCGGGGTCATCCCGTCCGATGTAGGAGTCGCCATCCTCACTCATGACAGTTTGCTCGCCTCCCCCAGCCTAAGTCGCGCATCAGCGTCTTGCCAACACGCGGCTCGATACGTCATGATAGCGCACCGCGCCATCTGCCCGCGTGGCTGGCGAGGTGCGCCTGGCGTAAGCGGTGGTGCGTGGGACAGCCGCGCTTGACCCGTGGGCACGATGCGGGTACACTCCAGTGGACTATTGAGTGCTATACCGTCGGCTGTACCGCTGACCGCGCCGCATATGGGAGGATCGTGATGACCGCTCTACTCAGTGATAGCGCGGTGCTTGAGCGCATTCAGAGCAAGCAATTGG
>DASYGC010000366.1:0-2990 GCA_036000225.1 Ktedonobacterales bacterium
CTACGCCCCATGCTTCGCCGGGTGCGCACGGCGATTGCCAGGCATGGCGGTGCCGGACGCCGGGCGCGCGAGCAGATGGCAGTCCCTATGAGACGACCCCGGAGCGCCTGCCAGGCGCTCCGGGGTCAGCATGCAATCGGATGAGTTCGTGCGGGCACCACGGCAGGCGCCCGAGGCAATCACCTTCACATCGCGCTGGGCAGAGCAGTCGCGCGTGTAGCGCCCGCTACCGCCACGCTGGCCTCGGCCACGCCCGGCGCATCAGCCAGTTCATGCGCCGCCATGCGTCGCTGACCGCGCTGCCGCGCATCGGTCAGTTCCACGGTGTCCACCCGCCGTTCCGCGCGGCGCCATTCCGCCGACCGGCGTCGTGCCTTCACCACACCGGCGCCCGCCTGTGCCAGCACCTCCACCAGTTGCGTGTGCTGTCGGTGCGCCGCCGTCTTGCCCTCACTCACCAGCGTACACAATGGCTGGCGCATCATCACCAGATACCCCCGCGCCACGGGATACGCGGCGGTCACGAACCCCCGCCCTTGTAGCCGCTGGTCCACGGTGGCCACCAGATAGTCCAACCCATCGGCGCTCATCACCCGGTGCCGCGCCAGTTCGTCGCGGTACACCACGCATGCCCGCACACTGCCCGCCCGCGGCTGTGCTTCCACCGGCCCAGCGGTGGTGTCCCTGGAGTCTTGCTCGCGTTGTATCATGTCTTGCACCTCCTCTCTCGTCTGACTCGCCTACCTTTCAGACGGTTGGCAGGCAGCCGCGTAGCGCACGGCCGCCGCGCATGGGAGGATGGTACACTCTCAGTTCCACCATCAGCCCTTTCCGCAATCGCGTTCGTAGGCGAGAATAGAGTGGGGGCAGTCGCGCCCCGAATCCGCACCGCGCGTGCTTCCACCGCATCGCCGTTTCGCCCCAAGGAGGCGCCCGATGAGTTCGACAGCCGGGCCGCAGGTCGTTTTGATTGATGGTCACGCGCTTTTCCATCGCTCGTTTCACGCGTTCCCCGAGACCATGACGACGCAGGACGGCCATCCGACCAATGCCATCTATGGCTTTGCCCGCATGCTGCTCGATGTCTATCGCATCATGCGCCCAGACTATCTGATCGTCACCTTCGACCGTCCGGTGCCGACCTTCCGCCACAAGGAGTACGCACCGTACAAGGCGCACCGACCGTCACTCCCCGAGACCATGCGCCCTCAGTTTCCGCGCGTGCGCGAGGTCGTGCGGGCATTCGGCATTCCCATTTACGAGTTGGATGGCTTCGAGGCCGATGATGTGCTCGGCACGCTCGCGCGCCAGGCCGAGGCAGAGGGTCTGCAGGTCACCATCGCGACCGGCGACCTCGATACGCTGCAGTTGGTTGATCCCAACGTGCGCGTCACATTCGCGCGTTCGCCGCGTCAGGGCAACTTTGACTACTTCGATATTGCCGCCGTCGAAGCGCGGTATGGCTTTGCCCCGCCCCGTCTGGTGGACTACAAGGCGTTGGTGGGCGATACCTCCGATAATATTCCTGGCGTTCCGGGCATCGGTCAGAAGACCGCCACCCGACTGATCGCGCAGTTCGGCACGCTCGAGGAGATCCTGACGCATCGCGACGAACTGCCCGCGCGCACGGCCGCCGCGCTCACCGAACATGAAGCCCAGGCGCGCCAGAGCAAGCACCTGGCCACCATTGTTACCGATGCGCCCATCCAATTGCGGCTGGAGGACGCCCATGCGCTGGTGTATGACCCCAACGATGTGCTGCGCCTGCTCCGCGAGTTGGAGTTCTACAGTTTGGTAGATTTGCTGCCACGGCGCGCAGGCGATCCCGCTGTGGCGCCTGGCGGAGACCGTGCGCCCGCGCTATCCGCACCCTCCGCGGCGCGCCCCATCGTGGCAGCCGGCGTCGCTATCGCCGGACCGGCCACATCCGACGCCGCGTCCACCCCCAGTTCGGGACAACTCAGCCTCTTCGAGGAGTCTGAGCTGCCGGCACTTGTCACAGTAGGGCCAGGCTCACACATTGGCGGCAGCCCGCCAATGGATGCTGGCTCCTGGCAGTCCCGCGCGCCATTCGTCGCTCCCACGATCACCAGCACGATGGTCATCGATACCCGCGAAGGGCTGGATGTCCTCGCCCGGGCGCTGGCCGCCGCACCCATGGTCGCGTTCGATCTCGAAACCGATAGCACCAACGAGCTGCATGCCAACATCGTGGGCCTGTCGTTCTCGATGGGCCAGGGTGAGGCCTACTACATCCCCGTCGGGCACGGAGTATTGCCTGACGGCACGGCGCCGGGCCGGCAACTATCCGTCACGGAGGTGCTGGCGCGCCTGGCTCCCGTGCTGGCCGACAGCACGGTGCGCAAGGTGGCCCACAACGGCAAATTCGACATGATGGTGCTCGCGCGCCACGGCGCCTGGGTTGAGGGCTTCGCGTACGACACGATGATCGCCGCCTACCTGCTCAACCCCGGCCGCCGCGGTCTGGGTCTGAAAGACCAGGCCTTCGAGAATCTCAACATTGTGATGACCCCCATCACCGATCTCATCGGTACGGGCAAGCAGCAGATCAGCATGGTCCAGACGCCCATCGCGCTGGCGGCGCAGTATGCCGGCGCCGACGCCGAAGTCACCTACCGGTTGATGCGCCACAGCGAGCCACTATTGCGCGCGCGCGGGCTGTTCGAGCTTTTCAACCAGGTGGAGATGCCGCTCGTGCCGGTGCTCGCGCGTATGGAGCTGGCCGGCATCCTGGTGGATCGCGAGTTTCTGCGCCGCATGGGCAAGGATCTGGCCGAGCAGATCGGCGCGCTCGAACAGGACATCTATGCGGCCGTCGGCCATCAGTTCAACCTCAATTCCACGAAGCAGCTCGCCGATGTGCTCTTCACCGAACTCAAGCTGCCTCCTGGCCGCAAGACCAAGACGGGCTACTCCGTCGATGCCGAGGAACTCGAGAATCATCGCGGCGAGCATCCCGCCGTCGATAC
>DASYGC010000367.1:0-2400 GCA_036000225.1 Ktedonobacterales bacterium
CGTGACGGGACAGCGCGCGTAACTGTCGACCGGTGGTGCCATTCCCTTGACGGCCGGATCCGTCCAGCACTGTGGCAGCGCCGGATCGAAGAACCCGGCGGCGGCAGCGCGTGCAGCGCCGAGGTCAACCGGGCTCGCCGTTGCGGTCATCTGCTGCGCCGGAAACGTGCCCGCACCTCCTGGTGCGGTGATCGTGGTATGCGATGCGAGTCCGACCACAGCCACCGCCACTGTCGCGAGTGCCGCGGTCGCCGCGCCCAGTCGAGCGGCGCGCCGAGACGGCGCGGCAAAAGCATCGTCCACGCTCACGGCGGCGACCGCGGCGACGGACCTGGGCAGGAATGCGAAACGGCGGCGGCCCACGTAGGCGACAAGCCGATCCTCCAGGCCGGGCGGCGTTGGACGGGCGGCGGCACTCGCCAGGAAGGCTCTCAGGCGCGCGTCGAAATCATGGGTCGACTCAGTCATCTTCCAGTACCTCACGAAGGGTGGTCAGGGCACGGTGCAGATGGGTGCGGACGGAGCCCCGCCCGCATCCCATCAAATCGGCGCATTCATTGAGTTGGTAGCCATAGTGGTAGTGGAGAAACACAACGGCCCGCTGTTGGCGGGAAAGGCGCGCGCACGCCGCCGCGAGGACAGGGTCGTTGGCTTCGCGCTCAGGCGCCTGCAGCGACGGCAGCAGTTCTGCGGTCCGGTTGCGGCGCCTGCGCATCCACGACCGGCGCGTCAGGCAGTGGTTGACGCATATCCGGGTCAGCCAGGGCCGAGGACTGGGGTGGTCAGCTGTTCGAGACCACGCTCTCCAAGCGCGCAGCGAGACCTCCTGAACGGCATCCTCTGCCTCGTGCACATCCTGAAGGATCGTGTAGGCGATGCCAAACAGCCGTCCTGACTCTTGGCGTAGGCACGTTTCGAAGGCCGGGTCCAACCCCTCCTGACCCGCGAGGGGTCTCGCCGCTGTGAGGATCATGCTGTAACTAACCCCGCGAAGGCCGGGCTGGTTGACACGCGAGTGCGTCGATGGCTAGCGGCGAGGCAGAACTCCCGTGGTACATTGGCGCGCCGAGTAAGAGTCGCAATCAGCATTAGAGTAGTACGACGAGGGGGAGGACAGCGGCGCGCATGACCAGCCGTCTGATCGTTGGCGAAGGCCTGGTACTCCGACGATGGACCACTGCTGACCTCGAGGCCATGGTGGCCCTGTTCGACGAAGCGAACATCGCGCGCTGGACGCCGCTGCAATCTCCCTTTGATGCAACTGCCGCGACCGCATACGTCGAGCGTGCCTGCTCGCTGGCGGCCACTCGCCTGCAGCTGGCGATCACTGTCGACGGTGACGAGCCACTCGGCGAGGTCATGCTCGATGTGCCAACGGCGGTGGCCGGCTACATGGTGGGCGCGAGGTTTCGGCGGCAGGGCCTGGCCAGCCGGGCTCTGCGGGTGATCACGGCATATGCACACGGGGTGGCCCGTCTAGGTGCCGTCAATCTCCACGTGGCCACGGCCAACAGCGCCAGTGCCGAGGTCGCGCGTCGAGCCGGCTACACGCTCTCAGAAGCACCGCTCGAGAGGGTGCAGAACAAGGGCGAGTGGCAGGTTCTCGGGACATGGGTTCACAGGTCCGGTGAGCTCTGAGCGCGCGGGCTCATCGAGGGTCAGGGTTCAGGTATATGCTGGTATAATGCAAGTACAGTTGTGAAAATGAAGTCAAAGTGTCGGAGGCAGAGCTGAGATGCCGCCGAGCGGACGTGCTCAGCCGAGCCACCGCACGCGCATCCTGCTGCTGCTTGGTGACGGGCCCGCATCCATTGCGGAAGTGGCCGCGCGGATCCACATCCCCCGGGGCACGGTCGCCTATCACGTGCGCGTCCTGCGCGAAACTGGCCTCGTCTACGTAGCCGACACCAGGCGTGTCCGAGCTGTCACCGAGCGCTACTACGCGCGCACGCCCGGGTCGTACGTCAATAGGGCACGCTCCGACCTCCCCGCGGCGGATTGCAGAGTGGTGGACAAGTTCCTCGCGGACTATGGAGGCTGCAGCGGCATCACGGCAGACAACCCGGCCATGCGTGTAGTGCGGATCTCGCGTGCCCAGGCGGGTGCATTCACCGCCGAGCTGAACCGGCTGCTCGCCACCTTCTCCCAACCGTGCTCTGAGGCCGGCGACAACGAACCCCTTGGCGCCATCGCCGGGGTCTACTGGCTGCACAGCCGGCGATGACGTCGTCATGACTGCTCCGCGCCGGGCGTGGCTGCACCTGTGGCGCCTCGGCGAGCGGGCATGGGGCCCGCTGCTTGTCTTCGCGGCAATCAAGCTGGCGCTGCACCTGACCACCGATGGCAATGTCGGATACCACCAGGACGAGCTGTACTACCTTGATAGTTCCAAGCATCTCC
>DASYGC010000368.1:0-7427 GCA_036000225.1 Ktedonobacterales bacterium
TTGGACCAGCACAGGACAGTCCCGCTCTCATCGAAGAGGTGATTTGCCGCGCCAAGACGCCACCCGATATCATGCTGCTCGCGCAAGCCTACACGGTGCTGGGTGAGGAGTGGGAGTTCCAGGGAAATATAGCCCTGGCACTTACCTGTTACCGCGACGTGCTGGCCGTGCTTGAGGGCAGTGATCTACCGGGCCTGGGCATTTGGGCGCGCAGGGCGCTCAATCGTCATGGCGAATTTCACCCCCTGTAATGGGCACTGGTGGCTGGCGCCACGTGCGTTCCCACGGCTTGCCGCGACTGCGTCTCTGCTGAGGTGGGCGGACATGTTCACTGAACACTTACCTCGGACACCAACACTGAACGATAGCACCGCGGCGCGCCAAACCTTGACAGAACGCCGCCACCGCCCTATACTCCGTAGTGTTATGAGCAAACACAGCAGTCTGTTGCGCACTAACCTGATCAGCCTTCACCTCACAGCGTGGTGGCGTTGCCCTCCGGTCTGACGGCGGGCCGCTTTGTGATGGACGCAAACGGTGCGCTGATTCGGTCGGAGGGGAAGCAGAGGGAATACCTCTGCTTTTTTGTTACCCCGGCACGATCGATCCATCCGTCGTGCGGGCCGTGTAGCTCATAGAGCGGGTAGCGCGCGTGCGCCACCGCGTGGACAAAGAGGACACCCATGATTGTGATGCTTCGCCGCGAGGCATCGCCCGAGCAACGTGCCGAGATCACTCATGCGCTGGTGGCCGCTGGCGCGCGTGGCCCATTACATCCCGTGCATGCCCCGGCGGGTGACCTCTATGTCGTCGATGGCAGCGCCATTGGTCCCCGAGCGCGGGCGCGACTGAGTCAGCTGGCTGGGGTGGAGCGCTGGTTGGAGATCGGCACACCGTATCAACTGGCAAGTCGTGCCTTGCAGCCGGAAAAGACCATCGTGCGGGTGGGCTCGGTGCGCATCGGTGGGCCCGAGCCGGTGATCGTGGCGGGCCCATGTTCGGTGGAAAGCGCGACATTGATCATGGAGGCGGCGGAGGCGGCGCGCGCCGCTGGGGCGCATATCCTACGTGGTGGCGCCTACAAGCCACGCTCGTCGCCCTACAGCTTCCAGGGACTGGGGGCCGAAGGCGTGGAACTGCTGGCGCGCGCGGGGGCGTCAGTGGGGATGCCCGTGGTGACTGAGGTGATGGAGCCAGCACTGGTGGGGCCCGTTGCCGAGCATGCCGATATGCTGCAGGTCGGCAGTCGCAACATGCAGAACTTTCCGCTCTTGCGCGCGGTGGGACGAGCGGGCCGGCCCGTACTGCTCAAACGCGGCTTTGCCGCGACCATTGACGAGTGGCTGCTGGCGGCTGAATACATGCTGCTGGAGGGCAACCCACACATCATCCTCTGCGAACGCGGGATTCGTGGCTTCGATCCGCAGACGCGTAACGTGCTCGATCTGGCATGTGTGCCGTTGCTGGGGCAGTTAACCCATTTGCCGGTGCTGGTTGATCCAAGTCACGCGACGGGCCGGCGCGATCTCGTGGTGCGCTTGGGGGTGGCGGCGGTCGCGGCGGGGGCGGACGGGGTGATGGTGGAGATGCATCCACGCCCCGACGAATCGATCTCGGACGCGGGCCAGAGTATCGCGCCAGCCGAGCTTCGCGAACTGGCGGCGCGGGCGCATGCGGTGCGGGACGCGATGGAAGCGCCAGTAATACCGCGCGGTGGAGACTAGCTCCCGCTGACGCCGCTGTGGGTATCTGTGACTACTTGCCGATGGCGCGCATCAGGACGATGCTGAGCTCATACAGCGCGGTCATGGCGACGCCAATGATAATGGGGCTGTAGGGGTCGGCGCCTGGGGTGATGAAGGTCGCCGCGATCCAAAGGCCAAACCAGGCGAACTTGCGCTTCTGGCGCAGCAGGCGACTGCTGACTACTCCGATCAAAGAGAGGAAGGTCAGCACGAGCGGGAGTTCAAATACGACGCCGAACGCCAGGAGGAAGAAGGCGACGAACCCGAAATAGCTGCCAGCGTCGATCAGGGGATCGAACCGGCCCTGGCCAAAGAGCAGCAACCACTGCACGGGAAAACGCAGCACCAGAAAGCCGACCCCCGCGCCTACAAAGAACAGCGCGACGCCCAGAAAAGTGAACGGCGCGGCATAGCGGCGCTCGCGATGGGTGAGTCCCGGGGCGATAAATCCCCACAGCTGGTAGAGCACAACGGGTGAGGCGCCCGCGATACCGACCACTACCGCCAGCTCAAGGGCGACGGTGAAGGCTTCGCCAATGCCGTGCACGATGAGTTGTTGGCCACCATGGGGGTGCAGGGAGTTGGCGATACTCGGCAGTGGGGTCAACAGGAAGCCCAGAATGGGATTCCAAAAGATGAAGGCGACCGTCGACGCGACAGCGATCGCGATGAGGCAGACAAAGAGGCGGCGTCGGAGTTCCTCCAGATGCTCGATGAGGGTCATCGAGCCGCCTTCGGTCTCGGCTTCATCGGTTGGCTCGGGAGCCGGCTGATCGGCACCGGCCAGCTCGATGCTGGGCTGGCCGATATTGCTGGTCGCCATGCTGTGCCTCCCTGGCACCTCAAGTGTCACTACAACGGCGTGGGCGACTGCGCCGCGGAGCCGCGGCGCAAGAACAAGCGGCGGAAGCCGCGGCAGGCGGCGATCGATCGCGAGGTCCGAGCGCGGACCGCATCACGGTACGAACGGCCCGCTGCTGTGGCGCTAGTGCTGGGCTGGATCGGCAACCGCCGACGTCACCGGCACACTGGCGATCTCATTGGTTGCGGCCGGCGCGGGGCTGGCAATCTGTGGCGTGGCGGCAACATTGACCGGTGGCGTGACACTGGCGGTATCCTTGGCATCGGGTTCGCGCATTGACTTCTGAAACTCTTTAATGGTCTTGCCAATCGCGGATCCCATTTCGGGAATGCGTTTAGGGCCAAAGAAGAGCAGCGCGAGCAACACCAGCGGAATCAGATACTCGGGACGGAATCCGGGCATGAAAGGCCTCGCTTTCGGGAATCGGGAACCAGACTGGCGGCATATGCCGACGCGCCTTGTTCATAAGTATAGCACGGACGTGCAGGGTAATTCGTCACGTCTCCCCACCAACAGGGACTACGGTGCACGGATACGAACAAGCACGTAGCATGCCAACATGCGCAGCAGCGGAGCATGTGTGGCCGGCCCGCGGGGTTACGTTGCCGCATCATGAGGTACACTGATCCGCGCGAGGTGGATGAGGACGAGACTGTGATGACGGGCCGGCAGGAAGCGGAAATGGGGATGCAGCAGTGGGCGACGGCAGCGCCGCACGCCTTCAGTGGGACCGAAGGCCGCCGTGCCGCGGCGGCACCCAACGGCATACGTAGGCGGGCGCCACCCTGACACGCGTACATGGTGCGGCTGCGAGCAATGGGTTGTTAGAGCGAGTGAAACAGATGGCCGCACGGTTCCGGAAAAGCGACCATGCGGCGCACAGCGTCGTGATTTAGTTGGTGTGCTCGTAAATGTATTCGACCGCTTCGCCGACGGTGGTGAGCTTCTCGGCATCCTCGTCGGGGATCTGCAGCTGAAATTGCTCCTCGAGCGACATGATGAGCTCGACGAGGTCGAGCGAATCGGCATTTAGATCCTCGGTGAAGCTGGCATCGTCCTTCACCTCGGCCTCATCAACTCCCAATTGTTTGGCAATCTCCGGCTTCAGCTTCGCCAGGATTTCTTCTTTCGACATCGCTGTCACTCTCTGACCTCACTTTCGGCTTGGGATGTTGGTATTCCCTGAGCCTGACTGAATATGGTGCCCAGAACGCCATTGACGAATCGACTGGACGTCTCGCTGCCAAACGTCTTGGCAAGCTCGACGGCTTCGTTGATTGCGGCCTTGGCTGGCACCGCATTATTGAACAGAATCTCGTAGATTGCAAGCCTGAGGACGTTTTTATCAATCCGCGCCATCTGAGCCAGCGGCCATTCGTTTGCCGCTGACTGGATCCGCGCGTCGATTTGCTGGAGATGTCCCAGCACGCCCTCGATCAATTCGCGCGCGTACGCGGCAGCGTCGGGATCCCGCCGCTGGTCCTCGATGTGGCGCCGCAGCACGGTGTCCACTTCGTGTTGAGCGGTATCATACTCATACAACACCTGCAAGGCGAGCTTGCGGGCCTGCCGGCGTGTTCTCTTAACCATTCAGCTCACGTCGCGAACATAGACGTTGATTTCGCTGACGTCCATCCCCAGAATGTGCTCGATAGCCGCGCCAACCGCCTCCTGGATGGACTCACCTACCGACACCATGTTCGCGCCCGAGACCACCACGACGTACAGATCTACCCCGACGGCATGTTGTCGCACCGTCAAGGCGATGCCTTCGCGCGGGAACGGACGGCCCAGCGTGGCGGCCCAGCCGTGGCCGCGGGTATACAGCCGCGCCACGCCTGGCACAGCGAGCGCCGCCTCGCAGACCACCGTCCGCAACGCGCGTGGCGCGATCCTGACGCGGCCGCCAAAGGCATCAGCACTCAACCGCGCGTCGTCGCTGACCCGATCCCAGGAGGCGCTGGACGCGGGCGTTGAAATGGAGTGACTGGTATACATGCCGCCCTGCCTCTTCCGTATGCGGTGCCTCAGCAATCGGCGCCGCCTCTGCCGAGCTCAGTGCTAGATCGAGAGTCCACCATCCACTACCAGTGTATGGCCGGTAATATACGCCGCGGCGGGTGAACAAAGAAACGCCACAGCCTGCGCGACATCGTCGGTGGTCCCCACCCGCTCGAGGGCGATACGATCGAACAGGCGTTTACGCGCCGGCTCGCTGAGATCCGCGGTCATGTCAGTCTCCACGAAGCCCGGCGCCACCGCATTCACGGTGATACCGCGACTGCCCACCTCGCGGGCCAGCGTGCGGGTCAGCGCGAGCAACCCCGCTTTTGCGGCCGCGTAGTTGGCCTGACCGGGATTGCCGCTCAGGCCAATCACCGAGGCCACATTGACCACGCGCCCCCAGCGCATGCGCAGCATACCACGCAACACCGCTCGCGAGCAGAGGTAGGCGGACTTCAAGTCGGTCGCGAGGACATCATCCCACTCGGCTTCAGTCATGCGCAGCAGCAGGTTATCATGGGTGACGCCCGCATTGTTGACGAGGATCGCCACCGCGCCCACGGCGGCCTCCGCGGACGCCATCAGGCGCTCGACTTCAAGCGCCTGGCGCACGTCGGCGCCGATGGCGATCGCCTGCCCGCCCAGCGCTTCGATCTCGTGGCAGACCGCTCCGGCCGCCGCGCTGTCGCGACAGTAGTTCACGACGACACGCGCACCATGACGGGCCAACTCCAACGCGATGGCGCGACCGATGCCCCGCGAGCTGCCCGTGACCAGCGCGGATTTGTCCCGCAAATCTGGTGGAGTCTGGAGCATCGCTTACGCTCCCTGCCGCGCACGCAGGCGCTCGGCGATCAGAGGGATATCATCGGCACCGCTCAACGACAGAGCGGTCGCGCCACGGGCGATGCGTTTGTTTAGGCCGGTGAGCACCTGTCCTGGACCAATCTCGATAAAGGTATCGATCCCATGCGCGGCCAGATACTCCACGGTCTGCGTCCAGCGCACGGGAGCCGCGATCTGGCGCGCCAGTTCGTCGCGCAGCGCGCTGGCATCCATCAGCGGCAGCGCGGAGATGTTGGCGATGATGGGGATGATGGGATCGCGTAGGGTGGCGGCGGCGATGGCGGCGGCCAGCCCGGCGGCGGCGGGGGCCATCACCGGAGAATGAAACGCGCCACTCACCAGCAGCGGGACGACTTTGCGCGCGCCACGCGCGCGGGCCAGCTCCATGGCAAGCGCCAGGGCGCGCCGCTCGCCAGAGAGCACCGTTTGACCCGGTGAATTGTAGTTCGCCACAATCACGTGGCCGGCGCCAGGATGGGTTTGGGCGGTAGCGTCGGCTGGGCCTGGTTCCGCGCGCGCGCGGGCGGTGGCCTCGTCGCAGACGGCCACGAGCGCGGCATCGTCCAACCCGATCACCGCGGCCATGCCTCCCGGGCAGCGTAGGCCTTCCTGATGCATCAGCCGGCCGCGCTCGCGCACGAGGCGCAGTGTGTCGCCCAACGCTCCGGCGCCCGCGGCGACAAGGGCGGTGTATTCGCCGACGCTGTGCCCGGCAACCAACGCGGGGCGTGGCTCACCCACGAAGAGCGGCGCGACTGGCAGACTGGGCGGCGTCGCACCCATGGCTTCGCGCAGCGCCGCCAGCAAGGCCAGGCTGACGGCGACAATCGCGGGCTGCGCGTTACTCGTTTCGCGGAGCGTCTCCTCCGGTCCTTCGAAGCATAGCCGCGTCAGCGCGAAGCCCAGCGCCTCATCAGCGGCGGCAAACACAGACCGGGCGGCCGGCGAGGCGGAATAGAGGTCCGCTCCCATACCGACCGCCTGGCTTCCCTGGCCGGGAAAGACGAACGCGATACCCTGACTCACGCCCCCACCCTTATCGCACCATCACCAGCGGGCACGCCACCGTGGCGCTACTCCGCAACCGAGCGTTTATTCTTAATGACGAGCACTTGCCGGCCGCGATAGGTGCCGCAGTTGGGGCACGCATGGTGCGCCAGGCGCGCACTATGGCACTGTTTGCAGATGACGATATGGGGAAGTTTGATCTTGTGGTGCTGGCGGCGGAGGCCCTGCCGGGCACGCGAGATACGTTTTTTGGGTACGGCGCCCACGATGAACTGCCTTTCAACTGGCGATCTGGGTGCGCCACATTGCGTGAGGCGCGCGGCGCACCGAGACGCTCGAAAACCGAGCGGTAGGAGAGTGGATTGAGCACAGCGCCAATGGCGAGCGCGGTGTTTCCGCGCCGAACGCCGCATCGGTGCCAGACTATTGTATCACAGACAGCCGATTCCGCCCACACATTGACACGAAACACGTGGGCAGGCACGTGATATGTGGCAAATGCCTCGGAGACTCTGGCATCGGTGTCTGAGGCCTCCTGAACATGGTCTGATACTACGTTTGGATGAAGGCTTACGCATGACGAGCCCCAGAGCGCACATCCGTGCGCGACTACGAAAGATAACCAGGCCCAGAGCGCACACCCGTGCGCGACTACGAAACGCCACCGATCAGCCGAACTTGGTATCACTGGGTATGAGCGGGCCCCTACGATTCCTTCGCCCCTGATCTCGCGTTGCCGTCCTGCCGCGATGCGCCAGCTTCAAACCGGCGCGATGGGATGTGGCACTTTCACATAGAGCGCGGTGTCGCCACCGAAGGTGCCGACCAGCGTGTAGTGCGCGGCCATCCACTCACGAAAACCGGGTACCGTGTTGAAGCGCCCGCTGTAGAACAGGACCGCGGTGACGCGCGGTGCGCGCACGGCCTGTTCAAGCTGGGTGATGGTCAAGTATCCGCTGGCG
>DASYGC010000369.1:0-3738 GCA_036000225.1 Ktedonobacterales bacterium
GTCTATGCGCTGCTGGGGTTTCGACCCGACGAGGTGCTCGAGCAATCGCTCTCGCGCTTCATCAGCCCAGAGGAGACGCGCGAGTTCCTGGCCGCGCTCGATGAGGTCGTCGAACGCGGCGTGACTCGCAACGCGGCGCTCAACCCACAGAGCGCCTCGGGCGAGACGATTCCCACTACCCTCAACGCCTCAGCGCTACGCGATTCGGATGGCAAGGTGATCGGCGCCATTGGCATCCTGCGGGATATGCGGTCCTATGAACAGGCGGTGCGCGATCTCGAGCAATCCAAGGGCGAATTGCAGGAGAAGATTCTGGACCTGGAGAAATTCGAAGAAGTGGTCGTGGGCCGTGAGCTCAAAATGATCGCGCTCGAAAAGGAGATCGAGAGCATGAAAAAGGAGATCGAGAAGTTCCGCGGAGAGAGGGCACGCAGCTGATGAGCGCTGTTACGATGCCACCCCTGTCCGACACGCCGCCGCTATCCGAGTTGACTGACCCGCGGTCACTGCTCGAGGCGTACACGCGTCTACGTGAAGAGAAAGAGCGGCTCGAACAGCGCGTGCGCAAGGATGAAGATCGCCGTCGTGCCATGATCCACATCATGGACGATCTGACCGAGCTCAACAAGAAACTGGCCACCCAGCGCAAGGCCATGTTACATATTCTGGCCGACTACGAGCAGGATCGGCGGCGCCTGGCCACCCAGACCGAGCGGCTCGATAACTCACGCCGCGCGCTGTTGCACATATTGCAGGATTCGCATCAATCGAACCTGCGCCTGGAGAACAGCCGCAAGGCGATGATCCACATCATGGGGGATCTGCGTGAAACCACGATGGTGATGGAGCGACGCGAGCAAGAGCTGCGCGAGAAGCAGGAGCAACTCGTGCAAGCGGGCAAGTTGGCCACGCTGGGCGAGCTCACGACGGGGGTCGCGCATGAGCTGAACAATCCGCTCAACAATATCGGGCTCTTCATCGGCAATGCGATCGATCATGTCCATCTGGGCATCGCTGGCGCCGAGCATGTCGTGCGCGAGCTGCATAGCGCCATGCAGCAGGTGCGCAAGGCCAACGAGATCATCTCGCATCTGCGCATCTTTGGGCGTGTGGCGACGGTCAGCCGCGCACCGGTGGCGATCAATCAGGTGATCGAGCGCGCGTGCGCGCTGATGCGTGAGCAGTTGCGCCTGCGCCAGATCACGGTGGAGTTGGATCTGGCGCCATCCGACCCCGTCGTGATTGGCAATTCGATCCAGCTCGAACAGGTCTTCATCAATCTGCTGACCAATGCGCGCGACGCCCTGGCCGATGCGCCGCGCAAGGTCATTCGCATCTCCAGTGCGCTCGAACAGGAGCAGATCTTTCTCTTTCTGAGCGACAGCGGACCAGGCATCCCGCCTGGGCTGGAGCAGCGCGTCTTCGACCCGTTCTTTACGACCAAAGAAGTGGGAGCCGGCACCGGGCTGGGCCTCTCGATCACCTACGGCATCATCAAGGAACATCAGGGAACGATCGCCGTCGTTAATCATCCGGGCGATGGCGCGACCTTCTGGATCCACCTCCCCCTCGCCACTCCCGGTGTGGTGTCTGATAATGTCCTGCTTCCGGCGCCATGAGTGCGAAACAGGTGAGAGTGAGAGTGGCATGCCAGATATCCTGATTGTAGACGACGACACGGCCCTGTTGCAGGCGCTACCCGAGGCGCTGCGGCTGCGCATGAGCGAAGTCAATGTCGAAATCTCCGATTCGGCGCCCGCCGCACTGCAGCGTATCGCCAGCACTGACTACGACGCGATCGTCAGCGATATCAAGATGCCGGGCATGGACGGCCTGGCGCTGCTGCAACGCATCCGCTCGCTGCGCCCGGCCACGCCCACCCTGCTGATCACCGGCCACGGCGAACACGATCTGGCGATCCAGGCGCTGCGCGGTGGCGCGTATGACTTCATCCAGAAGCCCATCGATCGCGACTATTTCATCGCCTCGCTGGGCCGTGCGATCCAGATGCGCCAGTTGAGCCGCCAGGTGGAGCAACAGCGGCTGGCGCTGGAGCGTCACGCGAGCTCGCTGGAACAAGTTGTTCAGGAGCGTACCCGCGAGTTGCGCGAGGCCAACCAGGCCAAGGATGAGTTTCTGAGCATCGCGTCGCATGAGCTCAAGACGCCGCTCACCACGCTGAAGACGATCACCCACCTGACACGGCGAGCGTTCGAGCGCCAGGATGGTGCCGTGCCAGACTACTTCGTTCGGATGGATCGCGCCATCCGGCGCATGCAGACGCTGATTGATGATCTATTCGATACCTCGCGTATCCAGTCGGGCAAGCTTGCATTGCGGCTGGAGCCGTGCGATGTCGTCGCCCTCTGCCGGCAGACGATCGACGAGCAGGTCGCGACGACCGGGCGGACCATCACGCTGGAGGCGCCAGAGCGCGCTGTCGAGGTCAACGTCGATGCCGATCGACTCGATCAGGTGTTGACCAATCTGCTCGGCAATGCGCTCAAGTATTCACCGGCCAGCGAGGCGGTTACGGTTGTCGTGGGGCCCACCGCGCGCGACGTGCGTATCGGCGTGCGCGATCACGGCCCGGGCATCCCACCAGAGCAGCTGCCCTACCTGTTCGAGCGCTTCTATCGCGTCCCTGGCATCAGCGTGCAGTCCGGTTCAGGGGTCGGGCTGGGATTGGGTCTGTACATCTGCCGTGAGATCGTCGAGCGCCACGGTGGACACATCTGGGCCGAGAGCCTGCCTGGTGATGGCAGCACGTTCTGGGTGGCATTACCACCGCTCGCATCCCGCCCAGCGCCGACCACGGGGCCTGCCCCAGCGGCGATCACTCGCCCGCTTACAGCAGCACGGCGCCAGGTCGCGTGGCGCAATGGCGCCGACACCTCGGGCCGAGCGAGCGAGCGGAGCGGCAACGCGGGTGGGCACCTACCCACATGAACATCACCGCGCTGACTCCGCAGCCGCGCAACCCCGGCCGCTGGAATCTCTTTCTGGATGGCGCCTTTGTCTTCGCGCTGGATGGCGCGGTGGTGCTGGAGCACGGCCTGGCGGCGGGCCAGGAACTCACGGCTGAGGCGGCGGAGCGGCTGCGCACGGCCAGCGCGGAGCAAGACCTCTACGCGGCGGCGCTGCACTACCTCGCGGCTCGTCCGCGCAGCCGGGCCGAGGTGCGTCGCCGCTTGCTGCGGGCGCGTCCCCAGCGCCCCGCGCCCGAGGCCGACACCGTGGAACGGGTACTCGAACGGTTGGAGCGTGCCAGCCTGCTGAACGATCAGGAGTTTGCTGGCTTCTGGATCGAGAATCGCGAGCGCTTCAGTCCGCGTAGCGCCCGCGCGCTGGGGATGGAGCTGCGCCAGCGCGGCGTGGACCGCGCGACGGTGGACGCCGCCACCGACGCCACGCGCGATGACGAGCGCGCGCTGGCCGCCGGCCGGCAGCGGCTGCGCAGCCTGGTGGGACTGGACTTCAACGCCTTCCGCGAGCGGCTGGGGGGCTTTCTGCTGCGGCGCGGCTTTAGCTACTCGGTCGCGCGTGGTGCGGTGCGCGCGCTGTGGGCCGAGAGCCACGGCGATGAGACACCCGACGGAGACCGGGCTGAGGACGGGGAAGATTGAGCCACCACGGCCAAAATCGTGACACCGCCCACCGCGAAACGTCTAGCTGTTGAGCGGCACTGTGAACGTCGCAACAACTTACGGTACCATGGCACGTAGTTACTCATGGGAA
>DASYGC010000370.1:0-3773 GCA_036000225.1 Ktedonobacterales bacterium
CGCGCGCCAGGCGGGTGAGGGAATCGAGCAGGACGACGACGTTGCCGCCGGTTTCCGCGACGCGTTTGGCGCGCTCGATCGTGACCTGCACCAGCCAGGCATGGCGCTCCTGTACCTCGTCAAAGCTGGCGGCATAGACCAGGCCGCCCCGCGGTTCGAGCGCGCCGCGCAGGTCGGTGACCTCCTCGGGTCGCTCGCCGACCAGACACGCCATGACCAGCACATTGGGATAGTTGGCCAACACCGATTCGGCGGTCTCGCGCAGGAAGGTGGTCTTGCCGGTTTTCGGTGGCGCGACGACGAGCGCGCGAGCGCCGAAGCCGAGCGGAGAGAAGAGGTCGATGATGCGCGCCGAGAGCGGACGGGGGCCGCGCTCCAACACGATGCGCTGGATGGGTGAGATGGCGGTCAACTGCTCGAAGATCGGGCGCTCGCGTGCTGACTCGACGGGGCCATTGTTGACAGCTTCAACGGTGACAATCTGTCGCCGGACGCCACGTTCCTCGGCGCGGGCCCGCAGGACGTCGCCCTGGCGCAGCCCCAGACGTTGTACCTCGGCGGTGCTGATCTGCGCGACGGTTGCCAGGGTGCCGCGTTCGTCCAGAATCTCGGCGGTGTTGCCGCGTACCCACAACACCCCCTGGACCTCCACCGTGCGCACGGGCACGACGGGGGTGGGGGGCAGCGGCGCGCGTGGACGTGGCGCGTTGGGGGGACGCTGAGTCCGGTCGCCACGATAGGGCGGTGTCGTGCCATAGCCCGGGATGCCATAGCCGGGCACGACATAGCCACCCTGGGGATAGCCGGTTGCCGGCTGGCCAGAATTGGCGGGATTGCCCCGCTGCGCGCGGTCGTTGGGACGGCCGGGCGCGCCGCCGCGTCCGGACTGGGCGCCCTGGCCACGCTGGGGTGGCAGTGCGCGACCATTTTGCCCGTGAGTTCCCTGAGCGCCGTGCGCCGGCGGCTGTGTGGAGCGGCGATCGCGGGGACGCTCGCCCAGTGGCGCGCGCCCCGGACCGGACTGCTGGTCGGGGACGCCGCGTGGTTGACCCTGCGTGGGACGCTGACCCGGCACGCCGCGGGCGGAGCGATCGAAGCGCGTGCGATAGGGCTGAGCGCCGGGAGCGCCAGGGAGGCCCGGCGCGCCGGGTAGGCTGGCGCCGCTGCCAGATTGTGCCGCTGGGTATGCGGCGCGTGGGTCGCCCTCATGGCGGGGTGGGCGCTGACCCGGCTGGAAGCGGCCTCGTTCGGGGAAGCGGCCGGGACGTCTCTCCCGCGGCGCGCTGGCGGCTGGATCGGCGCCGGGCGCATCCTCGTGCGTGACCGGAGCGAACGTCGCTCCGGCGGCGGGTGGTGGCGTGAGGGAGGTGGGCGCCGACTCGGCGCGCATCCCATCGGTGGCGGAGGCCGCGGGGGCAGGCTGAGCCGCGGCGCCGGCGCTATGGCTGGCCGCTGGTGCGCTGGGGGCAGCGGCCGCCACGCCGGCGGGCGGGTCCGCTGGAGGGCTGGCGCGGCGCGCGCGCGCGACGACACGTCGCGGTTTCGCGGGCACGGCGCTCGACGCCGGTGCGCTGGCGGGTGGATCGGTCGCGGCGCTCGGCGGCGGTGCGCTGGTGGGCGGTGCGCTGGCGGTAGGAGTCGCGCTGGTGGGCGGTGCGCTGGCGATGGGCACGACTGGCACGATGTGGTTGGCCGCGCCGTTTTGGCTCGCGCCGCTGCCGGCGGTGGCGCTGTCGTCAGCGGGCCGACTGACCGGCGCGCGCTGGACGCGCTTGCGTGGGGCGGGAGTGGGCAGAGCGCGATCCGCCGCTGGAAGCGGCGCTGACGGGACTGGCGGCGCCTGGTCTGGGGCGTTTGGCGCGATGGCTGGGGCCTCGATGGTGGCGGCGCGACGGCGCGGGGTACGACGGGTTACGGATTGTGTCTGATCTTCTGACACACGGGCCTCCTGCGGAAGAGTGGCGCGCCAACGCGCGGCTCGCTAGCGAAATTATCAATTGATCGGGTGTCCGTCACGCCAGGCGCGACGGTGCCTGGCAGGTGTGCGGAGCGACCGGGATCGGCATTTCAGGACACACGCTTACTCAGTTCATCATCACCGGCCAGAACGACGGCCTTCAGGCGGACGCCTGCCATGCTAGTCGCAGCGCTCGGTTGAACGGCTTCGGGAGCGTTGGAAACGCTAGTGCTCCTCGTTCTGAACCCGCCAGTTTAGCTCGGGTGCCCCGGCGCGCCATGTGCCTGGCGCGCAACGGATGGGCAGATTGGCGTTCCCCGTTGCCTGGCTCGCTCGCTCGCCAACCTGAGGCTGGTGCTCGCGCGCCTCGGGCGGGCTGATAAAGGTGTAACATCCTGCTGGACCAGCGCGCTTGCGCGCTCGTCGCATACCTCAGCGCGCGAGAACAGCGCGGGTCGAAGCGCTGCATTCAGGCGATGGAAACACAACCGACGCCGCGAAACATGAGGCGTGAGTGGTCAGCGCGGCACGCTGCGCACACGCCTGGCATACCTGGATGCGACACCACACAATCGCGGCAGTAAAGGGTGAATTGCGCTAAAGTGAAGTCCCGCCATGTGCCCTGGCCAGTAAGGAAAGCGATGGTAGGGGCTCCCGATCAGGTGGGTGTCTCTGCTTACAGCTTACCGCGTCGTGTCAAGAGACGAGCGATGGTAGACGGCAGACACCAGATAGGACCAGTCTCCTCCAGACCTGCCAGCGGTTGAAACCGCGACGCTGCGCTCTAAGGGCGTGCCGCCGCGAAGCCCGCCGGCGCGGGCTGCGGAGACTTGACATCACATCCACGGCGCCGATAGTGACAGACCCTGACCGCGCCCCGGCGTGGACGCGTTCCGCGCGGGGGACCATCCCCCGTGGCTGGCCACACCTTCCGTAGCCGGCGCCTGCTGGGGAACGCCGGCTACGGCCGCGCACCCGCGCATCCAGTTCGTCCTGCTGGTGGCGCAACCGCGCCATGCGAGCACCCAGCATCGCGGTACTGGAGGCATGGTCCAGGGCCAGTTGCTCGACAGCGCGCATCGTCGGGTAAGCGAACTGCCGGTCGGAAGCTGTCTGGCTAGATGGATCGCCAGCGCTCGGTGCCAGTAATTGTATCGCAGCGACGAGCTGGTTGGCCACTGCCGCCTGATCGCGCAGGGCCAGATCGGTCGCGTTGAGCAGACGCGTCTGCTCGCCGAGCAGGCGCGTCTGCTCGCCGAGCAGGTGCGAGATGCTCTGCGCCTGCTGTCGCGGGTCGAGCAGCTGAACGTCCAGACCAGCGGATGTCAGGTCCTGGCGCGCCAGCCGGCTGAGGCCGGTGGCCAATTCCGCGAACGCCTGGCCGATGGGGCCGCTGCCGGCCAGCAGACGCGTGAGCCGCTCGCGGGCGACGTGGGCCTCACCAGTGGCAAGAGATCGCACGATGTGTGCCATCTCACCGGTCTGCCGGTCAAGCGTCGTGGGCGCGAGCAAAGGAGCATGCCACACTTACCCACACCTCAGCCGCGGGTTTACGCGGTCAGCAACCGAACATGCTACAGTTGTCCACAGCTGAACGGGAGATCGTGTGACCGATTCACCAAGCATACAACACATTGCCACAGGTGAACGGAGGCATGAGGGACTGGATAACCAAGCATACAACACATTGCCACAGGTGTACGCGACCGGAGGTGACTGGACCTGTCCGGACTTGTCCGGAAAAGGCCAGACATGTCGCGTCAGAACCTGCCCTGTGCGCTTGCGATGGAGGAGGGGTCCGCGTGTGCGGGTCATG
>DASYGC010000371.1:0-5086 GCA_036000225.1 Ktedonobacterales bacterium
CCGCTCGCAGATGCGCGCCATCTCGTTGATGAAGCTGATCTTGGTCGCCAGAAAGGCATTGGAGGCGTACTTGATCATCTCGGCGGTGTACAGGTCGGTCAGCACCATCGGCGCGCGCAGCGGCAGATAGAGCTGGGCCACGGCTTGCGCGGCGGCGGGGTCGGACGAGCCGAGCACCACGCGGTCGGGATGCAGGAAGTCAGCCACCGCCTGACCCTCGCGCAGGAACTCAGGGTTGGCCACCACCGCCACGCGCACCGGCCGGCCCGTGGCCGGGACGCCCAGGTGCTCGGCGACGATGCGCGAGACCAGATCGCCGCTGCCCACGGGCATGGTGCTCTTATTGATGAGGATGGCGTCATGGTCCAGGTGCTGGGCGATGCTGCGTGCGGCGGCCTCGACAAACGACATGTCGGCGGCGGCGCCGCCGTCGATGGAGGGGGTGTTCACCGCGATGAAGATGAAGCGGGCGCCGTCCAGGGCGCGGGCGTAGTCGGTGGTGAAGCGCAGGCGTCCGGCGGCGGTGTTGGCGGCGACCAGCGGGCCGAGGTCGGGTTCGTAGATCGGCAGGTCGCCGGCTTGCAGGCGGGCGATTTTCTCGGGCAGCACATCGAGGCAGGTGACCGTATGGCCCACCTGCGCCAGGCAGGTGCCTGTCACCAGCCCCACATAGCCCGTCCCCACCACACAGATCTGGTGCATGTCGCTCTCACTCCTCGTTCCCATGATCGCTGGCCGGTCCCCGCGGCTCAAGCTGTACGATGCCTCGCGTCGCTACGGGATTGTCAGCCGCGGATTCCGCTGTGCGCCACTAGCGCACGATGTGTTCCACACCCTGACGGTTGATACCAGTGGCGGATCGCGTTTAGGTGCGTTAGCCCCGCACGAATGGGTTCAGCCGGCGTTCCTCCCCGATGGTGGTCGGCGCGCCGTGGCCGGGATACACGATCAACTCTGGATCGAGTGGATACAGGTGCGTTTCGATACTCGCGTAGAGCGCATCCTCGTCGCCACCGGGCAGATCGGTGCGGCCGATGCCACGGCGGAAGAGGGTATCGCCGGAGAAGACGCACCAGGGCTCGCACACCAGGCTGATGCCGCCGGGGGTATGGCCGGGCGTGTGCACCACACGCAGCGTCAGCGTGCCGATCGCCACCCTGGCGCCATCCGCCAGCGCCAGGGTGGGCTGCGCGCGCGGTGTCACCACGGGATAGCCAAACTGACTTGCCAGTTCCTGGATGCCGTCGCGATAGTCATCGCCGTAGAGGAAGGCATCCGCTGGATGCGCCCCCAGCGCCACGCTGCCGGGCAGACCGGCGAGCACCTGTTCGGTGGCCGAGATGTGGTCAAAATGGCCGTGGGTATGCAGCACATGCGTCACGTGCGCGCCCAGCGCGCGCACGCGGTCCAGAATGCGCGGTGCCGCATCGCCAGGATCGATGAGCGCCGCGTCGTGTGAAGTGGGACAGACGACGACGTAGCAGTTGGCCGCCAGTTGTCCCACGGCGAGCGCCTCGATGGTGGGCACCGCGCGCGATTCCCGCGATTCCCGCGATTCCCCGGTGGCGGGGCCGTGTTCGTCCTGGTCGTCCATCGCGTACTGGGTCCCTCAACCACAACCTACCGATGGGCACACGCACCACCGGGTCCCGCGGGCACGGCTCTATTATCCGTCGTGGGCGCCGCGCGCGCAACGTTCACCACCAGTCGGGCTACCGATAGCAAGCGTGTGCGACGTTGACAGAGTGTATCGAGATACGGCATAATCCGGCGTGAATGGCCGCGGGGAGGTTCCCATGCGCGGTAGGCTCGTGCGGGCAATGCCAACGTGTCGCGCGGCGCGCGGTCGGGCGGGAGGCAGGAACTGAATGCAGTTGCCATCATGGTTGAGCGGGGTCCACGCGCCCGTGCTGAGCTACTGGGTGATCAATATTGACCCCATACTGGTGCGTCTGGGCCCATTGGCCATTCACTGGTACGGGCTGGCGTATGTTCTGGCCATCAGCATCGGACTGTGGGCCATCCTTCGCTATACCGCGCGGCTGGGAATCAGCGAGGATCAGGTCTGGGGCATTTTCGTGTATACGGCGATTGCCGGACTGGTCGGTGGGCGACTGTACTATGTGGTGCAGCAGCCCGATCTGGTGAGCCACTTCCTGCTGCAGCCATACAACATCATTGCCGTCTGGGATGGCGGCATGGCCTTCTTCGGTGCCATCTTTCTCGGCTCGCTGACGCTCTTTCTGCTCTCACGTCACTACGGCTTCAGCCCGTGGATCGCGCTGGATGGTGGGGCGCTCTTCGCCGCAGTCGGCCAGATCTTTGGCCGTTTTGGCAACATCATCAATGGCGACATCGTGGGCACCGCGCTCGGTGGCACGGTCAATGTACCCGCCGCCACCTGCGCGAACGCGCCCTGCATCGCCTTTGTCAATTCCGCGCAGGTGCCGTGGTACGCGATGGTCTATCTCAACCCGGCGGCTTTCCACCAGACGTTCATCCCCTACCAGCCCGCCGCGATCTACGAGATCGGCCTGAATCTGGTGATCCTGTTCATCCTGTGGCAGGTGCGCTACGTGTTGCCCCGCATCAAAGCTGGCTATTTGTTCACGCTCTACCTGGCGCTGTACTCCATCAGCCAGATCATCGTGTTCTTCGCGCGCGACAACGATCTCACCCCGTTCCTGGGCATTACCGGGCTGAAGCAGGCCCAGTGGACAGGCATTTTCACGCTGATCTTTCTCGTGCCGGCACTCTACCTGCTCGTACGCCGCTTCTCTGAGCCGTGGCGCTATACGCGCGCGAATCCAGTACCCTGGCGCGCGGTCGGCAGCGTGCCCGGAGGCAAGGGTGGCGCACCAGCACTGGCCACCGCCGCCGGTGGCAAGGTCACCAACTCCGCGCCAGCGCGCACCGCCAGCGCGGCCAACGGCAGCATGGCCGCCAGAGGCCAGGCGAGCGCGCCAGCAGCACCGCCAGCGATTGAAATGCCGCCATGGGAGCCCACCCACCCGACCGGCGGCGCGCTGCGCAATGTGTTCCGGCCGGGGAGCCATGGGTGAGGGAACCTGACTGCGCCTTCTGCGCGCCCGAACAGATCGACGAGATTTTGAGCGAGACGGCGCACTTCCGGGTGGTGGCCGATTTCGCCCCGCTCGCCGAAGGGCATACGCTGATCATTCCGCGCGACCACTATGCCTGCTATGGCGCGGTGCCGCTGGCGTATGAGGACGAACTGATCGCGCTCAAGCGGCGCGTGGCGCGCTTCTTCCGCGCGAAGTATCAGCCGGCGGTGTTCTTCGAGCACGGCGTCTTCCGGCAGACGGTCTACCATGCGCACCTGCATGCCTTCCCCTTTGGCGGGGTCAACCTGCGGCTGTTCGAGCTGGCGCATCCCGATGGCCGGCCGGTGCACGGTCTGGCGGATGTCCACACGTGGTTCGAACAACGGGGCCCCTACTTCTACCTGGAACAGCCCCGCGCGGGCGAGGAGCCGCTCGAAGCGGCCGTCTTCCCGCCTGAAGAGGAGCGCTACTTCACCGTGTTGCGCTCCTTGCGCGAGCAGGCGGGCGCGGTTGGCGGGTGGCTGCCCGCCGCGATGCGCCGCGCGGCGGCTGGGCCGAAGGTGGCCGCGCTGGCTGAGGCCTGGCGCGCGTTCGAGCGCGACTCGCCCTAAAGGCCGAAGGCGTACATCAAGCCATCCATGTTGCCCTGGTAGAGCACGCCGTTCGAGACGCTGCCTGGACCCAGGAACATCGAATGACTGTGGGTATCGCGGAACTTGAACAGCGTCGCGCCAGTCGCCGCGGCGGCGAGAAAGAATGTGCCGCCATCGGCCAGCTCCACCAGTCCTGGCACGGCGATGACGCCTCCCAATGCGTCAAATCCCAGGCAATCGCGCCACTGAGTGGCGCCGGTGGCGGGATTGAGCGCGCTCAAGTTCCCTTTGCAACTGACGCCGTTGAGAATGGTCGGACCAGCGGCCACATACAGCGACTGACCATCCCAGGCACTCGACGAGACACTGGGTCCTGGTGGCGTGGCCAGTCGGACCTGCCAGAGCGGTCCAGCGCCGAGGTTTGTCCGATCGAAGGCATAGAAGATGCCATTCTTGTTCACCAGGCCAACCATGGCGCGTGCAACGCCGCCAATTATCGCGTTGAAGAGCGTGGGCGAGCTGCCGAAGTCTCCATCCATGATCGTCTGCGCCGCCGGTATCTGCCAGGTACTCACCAACGAAAGATCGGCAGCGCGCAACTCGATCAGGGAATCGACCAGAGTTTCAGTGCTCTTGCACTTGCTCTTCTCGCCGGTCGAGACATACACCATACCCGTGGCGACATCAATCGTCGGCGACGACCAGATGCTGCCGCCCAGACAGCCCGTTGGCACCACATTGAACGTATGTTGCGTGGCGCCAGTCGCAGTATCCAGCTGAACCACCGCGCCTGGGATGTGCAGGCAGTCCTCGGCTGCCGACACGCCAATGTAGACGCTGCCATTGAAGACCGTCGGTGGACTATACAGAAATGTCGCTGGCGGCGTTCCCAGCGCGACACTCCAGATCGGCTTGCCTGTGTCGGCATTCAGGGCGTAGAGCTTCGCGTCCCCACCACCGACGATGACCACCGGCGTCATCACCCCCCCGATCAGGGCCGAGGCAACCGTTGGCGTACTGAGGACCCCGTTGACACGGCCACGGCAGTCCGTCGCCTGTCCCAGATTCGCCGTCCAGATGTCGGTCCCATTGACCAGACTCGAGGCGTGCTCCAGACCATCATAGGAGCCCCAATAGAGCATGCCGTTCGCCACGATCGGTTGGGCGCTGACATGGCCCGCCGCCTGGATTGACCAGTGCACCTTCAGGTTGGGCGCGCTGGCCGGCGTGATGACGGTCTCGGTGCTATTAAAGCCGGTATGGCCGTCATCCCAGAGGAAGGTTGACCAGTCGCGCGCCTGTGCCCGCGCCGCCTGGATGTTCGCTGGCGCCAGCAGCATCCCGCTCAAGAGGAGAGTAAGCAGCATTTTCACGTGCACCTGGTGGCGCCGTGGTGTTGATGTGCCACCAGGTACGGGGCCGCGCGAT
>DASYGC010000372.1:0-2036 GCA_036000225.1 Ktedonobacterales bacterium
TTCGCGGTCGCACCGGCCTCGCCACGCTCCTGAAACGCCAGCCAGATGAGCAAGGGCACGATCAGATAGGCCACGCCCATCGCGGCGTAGAGTGCGAAGGTATCGATGCGATAGGTCGGAATGATCCAGGCGCCAAAGCCACTGCCCAGGCCGAATGGCCGGATGGCGATGGGGAGGCCAAAGCCCACATCGCGCGCGAGAAATGGCAATCCCACGACGGGAAAGAGCGCCGCGATAATGGCCACTCCGAGCACGATACGGGTGGTCGCCAACTGAACCTTGGCGGCGAGATAGATGAGCGCACCCAGGACAATCGGCGCCAGGGTAATCAGGGCCAGGTAGAGCGTGAGTGACAAAGTGGTCCCGTCCTCTCTCGGGGTCGTGGCCACGGCGCGCGCCCCATGTCAGCCGGTGGTGATCGCAAGCGTGCCGGCTTGCCACCAGCGCGCGGCCGCATATCTGCGGCAAGCGGGCACCACGTGTGCGAATTCTATTGGTCAGCGCATTCAGGACACAGATCCAGGCTGGCCAGCACCATCGGCACCTGACTCATGGTCCGGCCCTGGAGCAAATCTGGCAACGCCGCGATCAATTCAGCGCCGGGAAGTTGCGAACTGATGTGGTCCACTGTACCCGCAGACGTGAGAGTGACAGCAATGGTCACGGCACCATGCGGTCCTTCGACCGTCGCGGTCCCCTCCCGTTGACTGTCGCTGTTGGCGCCGCTGGCGACCGCCGCGGTCTGCGCGCCCTGCGCGGATTCCGCCTCGGACTGGGCAGGCGTGATGTCGGCGAGGAAGAGGCGTGTCAGTTGCACACTGGTGGCCAGATCATCGACCGCGAGGCTCATGCGGTCGGCAACGTCGCCGCCCCGCCGATCTGGCACCGCCGCGGCGGGCCACTCAAACTGTGCCGTGGCATAGGCGCCATAGGGCGCATCGCGGCGGAGATCGCCAGCCACACCGGAGGCGCGCGCTGCCAGCCCAGTCAGGCGCACCTGGCGCGCCTGCTCGGGGCTGATACGCCCGGTGCCGATGCCTGCCCGACCCAGGGGGCCGCGTGGTCCAACCGTTACACGCCAGGCCTCGACCAGTGGCTCCAGTTGGTCCATGGCGACAGAGAGCTTCGCCAGATCCGCGCCATCCGGTAGGTCGCGTACGCCACCGGGCACGGCAATCGACCAGTAGGTGCGTTCGCCCGTCTCCTCGCTCAGCGCGGCATACAGCAGCTCGCGTTGGTCCAGGGCATCGCGCCAGGCGGCGCCAATGCCGGCCGCGCGCGCGGTGAGGCCAAGGGTCCATAAGCGCGCGAGGCAGCGTTCGATCTCGGCAAACGCGGCGCGCAGCAACTGAGCCCGCGGCGAGGGCACCGCGCCGCTTGCGGCCTCGATCGCCTGGCAGGCCGCCAGGCGATGGCTGTGTCCGGCCGTGGCACAGGAGCGCTCGATGATCGCGAGCGCGGCATCGAGCGGTTTGCCACTGACCAATTCAGCGATGCCGCGCCGGCAGTAGCCCGTCGCGGGTGGCGCCGTCTCATCAATCGTTTCGCCGCGCAACTGAAAGACCAGCGCGAGCGGCTGTGGCAGCGCGGGATGATACGGGCCCAGCGGGAATCGTGTGGTACTCGTAAGCCGCTCCTTTCGCGATGGTTCGGGACGGGGGAAGTGAGCGGTGGCGCGCACCAGCGCACCGGGGAGACGCTCGCAACGAGTATATCACGGGTGCTCCATGGGGACAACGGGCGGAATCACGGCCCAGCCCGCTCCATACCTGGACGTAGTGGCCCGACGGCACGTGGAAGAAAAGTGGGGAAGGGGCGTACGCCTCTTCCCCACCATGATGGTATCGTGCCAATCAGCGATCAACCAGCGCCATGTGCCTGGTTAGCACTCGCTATGGCCGCAATTGTGGCATTTCTTGCAGCCTTCCTCATAGACGAGGGTGTTGCAGCCGCAACTGGGGCACAGATTGCCGGTCACGGTGTACAGGGCGAGATTCCCAGGATTCACGCCCGTGGCGCGTCCGCCGGTGGTGGAG
>DASYGC010000373.1:0-17591 GCA_036000225.1 Ktedonobacterales bacterium
CCGATCTCCTGAGACGATGTATCTGCTGGGCGTTCAGTTCGTCGCCCAGCAAAACTACACCTCGGCCATCGCGTACTTCGAACAGATCCAAACGCAGTATCATACCAGCTCGTATGCCAAACAAGCCTATAGTGCGGCCGCAAGCGCCTATTATGCGCTGGGCCAGTCGCAGTTGATCGCGGCATGTGTGACGGCCATTCCCACCTTCAAGACTCTGGCCGGCACCTACGCCACTACCCCGCAGGGCGCCAAAGCGAAAGCGGCGCTAGCGGCACCTGTGACGGTCACGGGATTCATTCAGCACGCGCCAATTGCCCACGCCCCCGTCTACCTTTCCCGCAATGTATCGGGTGGTGCGTCTGGTTACTTTACCCTCTCCGACGACTATGCCGCGACGCTGGACAATGCAAGCCACTTCACCTTCCACAACGTCGCACCTGGTCAGTATGATCTTTCGCTCCTGCTGCCCGATGGATCCAGTGTCTTCTGGCAGTATTCCAACCCCTTCGACCCCTACACCGTCACTGTCACTCCACTATGCTCCACTGACGCGGGCGCGTTCAACTATACTGGCTGAGTGGCAAAACCAGTTCACCCGTTTCGACACTCGTGGCGCTGGCCCGCCATAGCCAGGAGCAGCGCGCCGCGCTCGAACGCTTGCTGAACGCCTAACGCTCGCTGGAACGCTCTGCCGCGTCCAACCCGCGTCCGCCACCGGTCATCAACAGTCCCAGACGCTCCTCGGGCGCACCGGCGGCCTCGACACTGACGATGCGCCCTTCATACATGACCGCGATGCGGTCGGAGAGCGAGCGGATCTCGTCGAGCTCCGCCGAGACCAACAGCACCGCCGCCCCTTCGTCGCGCTGCGCCACCAGGCGCCGGTGGATGAACTCGATGGCGCCGATATCTACCCCGCGTGTCGGCTGCGCCGCCAGCAGCACGCGCGGGCCGCTGGCCATCTCGCGTGCCACGATGATCTTCTGCTGGTTACCACCCGAGAGCGTCTTGGCTGCCGCTTCGGAGGTCGGCGTGCGGATGTCGAACTCGGTAATCAGCCGCCGGGCCCAGGCAAAGATCGCCTTCAGCTTGAGGACGATTCCCTCCCAGGAGAACTGCGCTGAACGCTGCCGGCCCAGCACCAGGTTATCCGCGATGGAATAACTCAGCACCAGCCCCACGCCGCGCCGATCTTCCGGGATATGCCCGATGCCCGCCTTGCGCACCTGCCGCGCGCTGAAGTTGGTCACCTCCCGCTCGCCCAGGGTGATGCGCCCGCCCGTCGCCTTGCGCGTGCCCGCCAGCACCTCCACCAGCTCGCTCTGCCCGTTGCCCTCCACACCCGCGATGCCCAGAATCTCGCCCTGGCGCAGTTCGAACGCGACGCCGCGCAGGGCGGGCACGCCCTGATCGGAGGTCGCCGTCAGGCCATCCACCGCCAGCACCACCGGACCTGGCTTCGCCGGCGCCTTATCCACCCGTAGCAGCACATCGCGGCCCACCATCATGCGCGCGATCTCCTGCTCGTTGGTCCGCGCCGTCGTCAACTCGCCCACCACCCGGCCCCGGCGCATCACCGTCACCCGATCGGAGATTTCTAGCACCTCTTTGAGCTTATGACTGATGAACACGATGGTCTTGCCACTGCGCTGCAACTCGCGCAACACCCGGAACAGGTCGGTGGCCTCCTGCGGCGTGAGCACGCCCGTCGGCTCATCTAGAATCAGGATATCCGCGCCGCGATAGAGCACCTTCACAATTTCCGCCCGCTGCTGCAGACCTACCGGCAACTCACCCAGCCGCGCGTCAGGATCCAGCGCCAGGCCATACTGTCGCGTCAGCGCCTCGATATCCGCGCGCGCGCGCTTCACATCGTAGAGCACACCCTGGGTCACCGGCTCGCGCCCCAGCATGATATTCTCGCCCACGGTCATCACGGGAATCAGCATGAAGTGCTGGTGCACCATGCCGATGCCGCGCGCGATGGCATCGCGCGGGCCATGGATGTGTCCCGCCTCCCCATTGACGAGGATCTCTCCGGAATCGGGCTTGATCAGGCCATAGAGCACGTTCATCAGGGTGGTCTTGCCGGCGCCATTCTCGCCGACCAGCGCGTGGATCTCGCCCCGGCGAATCGCGAGATTCACGTGGTCGTTGGCCAGCACCCCCGGAAACTGTTTGGTGACTTCCCGCATCTCGATCGCGGGCGCCTGGGCAAGCGGTTCGGCCGCGGCCATTGGTGCGCTCCTCTCGCTATTCGCCGCCCGGCGTGTACGGCACTCCATCGGCCGCCGGCGGCGTGCTGCGGCCCACCAGCCCCGCCAGCACCACCAACGTCAGAATGTAGGGCAGGCTCTGTAAGAAATACTGCGAGACCGGAATGATCGAATTGTTGTCGGCCACCGCCTGCCCCAGGCCAAAGATCAGGCAGGCGATGAACGCGCCCACGGGCGTCCACTTGCCGAAGATCATGGCGGCCAGCGCAATGTAGCCGCGGCCATCGGTCATGTTCTGGATGAAGGTATTGTTGATGCCAATCGCCAGGAACGCCCCCGCCAGCCCCGAGAGCAGACCGCTGGTGATTACCGCGCCGTAGCGGATGCGGTAGACGTTGATGCCGGCCGTATCCGCCGCCGAAGGATGCTCGCCTACTGCGCGCACGCGCAGCCCCAGTTTGGTGCGGAAGAGCACCACATTGATGATGACCAACAGCGCCAGCGCGACATAGACAATGATGTTCTGGTTGAAGAAAATCTGGCCAATCCCCAGGAAGCTGATCTGGCTCAGCAGCGGCACGGTGATATTTGGCAGCAGATTCTGCGATGGCACGTGGCCCACATCGCCAATGCCATAGATCGGAAAGATCAGGAAGACGGTCAAACCCGCCGCGAAGATGTTGATCGCGAACCCGCTGACAATCTGATCCGCCTTGAACTGAATCGAGACCACCGCGTGAATCAGCGCCATGACCCCCCCGGCCAGGATGGCTACCAGCGCCCCCAGCCAGGCACTGTGCCACGCCAGATCGGCCCAGACCGCGAAGAACGCACCAGCCAGCATCATGCCTTCCATGGCGATATTCGTCACGCCGCTGCGTTCGGAGATTACGCCGCCCAGCGCGGGCAACAACAGCAACGTCCCATACAACAGCGTCGAATGCCACAGATCGGCGTGGACCATTAACTTCAGAATAACTTGCACGGCTTGCATCGCGTCTGCCCTCCCCGTGTGGTGCCTATCCGCCCGTTTCGCGCTCAGCCGCCGCGATGGCGCTCAGCTCTTCGCCGCCTTCCACCGCCTCACTCTCCGCTGGCGCCGCCACGCCAGGCTTGCGTCCCAGGCCAGGCAGGCGAATGTTGAGCGTCTTGAGCAAATTCGCCGCCAGGCTGAAGAGCACCAGCGCCTCCAGCACGAAGACCAGATTCCCCGAAATCTGCGCGTCGCCCTGCATCACCGATCCGCCGGCGTGCAGCGCGCCGAAGAGAAACGCCGCCAGCACCACCCCCGCCGCCGAACCCAGGCCCAGCAGCGCCACCGCGATGGCGTCGAAGCCAGTGGTATCCACAAAATAGGTATCGGTGATCGTATGGGGCGGCACCCCGGCGATCTGGACGGCGCCGGCCAACCCAGCGAACGCGCCCGAAATCAGCATCGTCACGATGACCGTGCGCCGGATACTCACGCCGGCGTAGCGCGCCGCTTTCTGACTCTGGCCCACGGCCCCGATCTCATAGCCCAGCGCCGTGCGTCGCATCACGAACCAGAACACCACCGCCGCCAGGAGCGCCACGATGATGCCATAGTTGGCGGAGAAAATACTCGAAGGCTCGCCAAAGATGATCTGATTGGTGTGCGGCAGAAACGCTGGCAATTGCCCATTGGGGGGGATCGGCGGCGAGGCGGAGAAGCCATGGGGGACCTGCAATGGTCCGCCGATGATGAGGTAGCGCATCAGCCAGAGCGCCACATAGTTGAGCATGATGGTCGTGACGACTTCATGCGCGCCGGTCGTCGCCTTGAGCACGCCGGCAATGCCGCCCCAGGCGGCGCCCGCCAGCGCCCCCGCGATCAGCACCGCCGGCAGCAGCAGCCATCCCGGCCAGCTGGCGAACTTGAGGCCCACGGAAACCGACGCCAGGATGCCCATCACCAACTGGCCCTCGGCGCCGATATTGAACAGTCCGGCTTTGAAGCCAATTGCCACCGCCAGTCCGGTCAGAATGAGCGGTGTGGTGAACACGATGGTATTCGAGATCTGGAAGGCGGCGTTCTCGCCGCCAAAACAGAACAGGCCGGTACCACCACAGATGAGCGCCTGATAGGCGAGGAACGGGTTGCCTTTGGTGATGGCGATTACGACCGCGCCAGCGATAAAGGCGAAGATCACCGACCCAACCGGCATCACCAACGTTCGGCCGGTTCGCAGCAGCCGGCTGACCACGAGTGACTGGACCGAGGCGGTCTGATCCGCGACGGGCACCATTGGAGCGGCCATGGACGCCTCCTTCTGTGATGCTGTGCTCCCCAACTCTCCACGGTCGGCCAACGCACAATGCCATTCACATTACGCCGCGAATTCGACTCAAATACGACCATCTATCGGACTTGCGGCGGACAGTGAGCGTGGGTAGTTGATCGGGGACGCGGGCTGAAGACACCGCTGCTCATCCTGCTCCGAAAAGCGATTCGGTCGGCGCGTGCCGATAGGCGAACTACGAAGGCACTCGACGAATCCACTCGCCTTCTATCGCCCATTTGAATGGTATCGCGCCGGCGCGGACTTCGCGAGCGCACGCTCGCCGCTTCCGCGGTGGCGTACGGGTGTGCGCTCTAGCCTGGCCATTGGGAAGCCGAGATGGGTGCGCGCTCTGGCCCCGATCTCTGGACGCCGCAAGGGATGTACGCCCGCTTCCATCCGCTGGCGAACTCGCCACGGCCATCCGCATTGTACCCATTCGCGCACATCGTTGCTACCACATTGCTATCGCACAAGAAAGGCGAAGGCGGGCGCCCCAGTGTGGTGCCCGCCTCAGCCGCTCAACGTCACCGCAGTGGTGACTGGTGAATCAGGTGATTTATGGAGTCGCGATCGTATCCGGCGGTGTCACCTGGTTGGTCTGGATTTGCTGTGCCAGTGCCGCCTCGGCCGCCACCACGTCCGCTGGCAGCGTCACGTTGCCCGGAGCGAAGCCAACGCCAGCGTTTTCGAGGCTGAAGCTCGAGACGCCGCTATGATAGGTGCTATTGACGACCTGTTGAATCGCGGTGTAGGTCGCCACGTCCACACGCTTGACCGCGCTGCAGATCACTGAGTTGTCAGCCGTCTTCTGGTCGGTATCCACGCCGATGCTGTAGACGCCCTTTTGACCAGCCGCCTGCAACGCGCCCAGGCCGCAGCCACCGGCCACCTGGAAGACGATATCCGAGCCAGCGGCGATCTGGCTGTTGGCCACGCCGGCGCACTTGGTGGCGTCGACGAAGTCATTGGAGTAGCCGATGAGCACCTTGACGCCCGGGTCGATCATCTGCGCCGCCCACTGGAAGCCGGCGATGTACCGGTTGACGGGCGGAATGCTGATGCCACCGACGGCGCTGATGGTGTTGCTCTTCTTGGGGTCGGCCTGATCCTTGGCGAGCTGGCCCGCGATGGCGCCCACCAGGGCGCCGGCATCCTGCTCGTGGAACAGCAGCGACTCGACGTTCTTGTTGTTCAGATCGTTGCCGTTGGCGTCGGTCCCCGAGCCATCAATAATGGCAAACTTGATGTTGGGGAACTGCGTGGACACGGTGCCAATGGCGGTGGCCATCAGGAAGCCGACGCCGATCACCAGATCATAGCCCTTGGTCGCGTAGTTCGTCAGGTTGGGGATGTAGTCGTTGCCGCTGTGCGACTCCACCACATCGCCCTGAATGCCGAAATCATGCTTCGCGTTTTGCAGACCCACATAGGCCAGATGATTGAAGCCCTTGTCGTTCAAGCCACCGATATCGGTGACCAGGCCGACCTTGACTACTTTGGTTGGTGCGCCAGCCGAGGTGCTGCCGCAGGCTGCCACGATTGGCAGCAGCATGACCAGCGCCGCCCCGAGCGCCCAATGGCGCCACCGAGGATGAGTCATGAGTCCTCCCCTTTTCGCTCTCACTACCACTATCCCTGCCCACGTGCCCAGCCGACGACGTTGTCTGGCCTGCCCATCAGCCGCAGGGGTGCTTTGCCGAGTTCGGATGCCGTGTACGCGACACTATAGCAGGAAGCGGACACAAGCCGCAAGACTCTACATCATTTCGCGATCTAACTCGTGGTGATCGGTATCGGCTGCTGTCACCTCCTTTGATTGCGCTCAGCTGTTGATGTCCCTCTGCAGTGGTTTGGCTGAAGCGGGTGGGCGCGCAGAGCGCGCGGTGTCGTGCCAGCGCGCGTCCGAGCAGCACCTGTGGCGGCCACCTGAGCCGGCGTGGATCGGCCATCAGTGGTGTGAGGCCCGCCGCCGTGGCGAATTGATCGGCCCGCTACGCTCCTAATGGTAACTACGTCACACCGCCCGCGTTCATCTCACAACCATGTGGACGTGTCTCTGCGCTCGCGGATCGAAGCGGTCTTTACATTCCGCGCCACGCGGGACCGCGTGATGGCCTGAGACCAAATCTCTGCAGTCCACGCCGGTGGACTTCGTGGTGGAACGCCGTAAGGGCGCATGGGTATGCGCCCGGATTCATCCGCTCGGAAGCCTTCGCTGACGCGATTCTTCACCGCCGCCATGATGCTGCGCGCCGCCATGATGCTGCGCGCCGCCATGATGCGCGAGGTGATGTCCGGCGCTCTTCGTTGCCGTGTCAACGGTGCTGTTCAGCGGCCGGGGGAAGGGGGGCGTGCTCGGTGAGTGCTTGCGCCGACAACTCATAGCGCCAGATCGGAATCTCGCGCCACTCCCAGGGCGTGGCGACGATCTCTGCCAGCGCGGCGGTGCCGCACCAGTATTCCAGTGCGTAGCGGGTCGCGCGATGGCCGATCAGCAGCACGGTGTGGCTATCATAGTCGCGCACCAGCTCAGCCAACAACGCGCCAACACGTTGGACGACCATCACCAGGCTCTCGCCATAGGGGAACGGCTCGGTGATGCGTCGCGCGAACTCCGCTTCAACCTGTGCCACGGGACATTGGGTCAGGTCGCCGTAGTCGTACTCGCGCAGTCGCGCATCGGGCACGATCGGCAGCGCGCGAGCGGCAAAGGCAATCCGCGCGGTGGCGGTGGCGCGTTGCAGGTCGGAGCAGTAGACCGCCGCCAGCGTCTCGGCGGCGTAGTGCTGGCCCAGCTCGCGCGCCTGTTGCCGGCCTACGGACGCGAGCGGCACATCGTCGTGGCCCGAGGCGCGACCGGCCTCGTTGTCCACGCTGGTCATATGCGGCGAATAAAATAGAGTCAACATGTTGCGCTCCGAGTGCCTATGCGTTTCGCGGCGAGAACTTCTCCGCGCGTCTCATACCATCCGAGTCAGGTCTGGTAGGATGCCATTGTCGCGCACAGCACGTATACTGTACCAGCACGTTCGTGCTGGGTGCGGCGTCGTCTTGCCGCCCCTCGTACGCAGTCGGCGGCCGGGGTACAATTCGTGCTACGGCGGAGGGGACGTCGTGAAGCGCATACTTTTGACCGGGATGTCAGGAACCGGCAAGTCCACGCTTATCGGCGAACTGGCCGCGCGCGGATATAAGGCCGTTGATGCGGACGGTGACGCGTACTCCGAGTGGGTGGCGTCCACCGGCGACGCTGGCACCGTGGCGCCGCCGGTGGCGGTGGACCGGGACTGGGTGTGGCGCGAAGACCGCATTCAAGACCTCTTGTCCACCGAGGATACCGACGTGTTGTTCCTGGGCGGATGTGCGGAGAACATGCGGCAGTTCCTGCCCCAGTTCGACCACGTCGTCTTGCTGAGTGCGCCCGCCGCGACCATCGTCGAACGATTGGGTACGCGGACCAACAACCCATACGGGAAGCGTCCCGACGAAGTCGCTCGGGTGCTGGGTTTGGTGCAAACAGTCGAGCCGTTGTTGCGACGCGCCGCGGGACACGAGATCGATACCAGTGCGAGTCTCGCGGAGGTCGTGGCGACGCTGCTCCGCCTGGTGTAGCCAGACGTCGCGCCTCCGGCACAGACACTGCCAAACCTGGGGGGAAGGAGAGCATCAATGCGCACGCGGGGACATACCATCCACGTGGCTCGCGACCAGTGGCACCTGGCCTGGGATCATCGCATCGCTCCCATCGCGACCATCCAATCTGGGGAGACCGTCGAGTTCGATTTGCTGGATGCCTCTTGCGGGCAGATCGGGCCGGAAGCCACCGTCGCGACGGTGCGCGCGCTGGATTTCGCGCGCGTCGATCAGGTGAATGGACCGATCTTCGTCGAAGGCGCCAGGCCCGGTGATACGCTGGCCGTCGAGTTCCTCGACCCGCGGCCGGCCAATTGGGGCTGGACCGCCATCATTCCCGGATTCGGCCTGCTCGCCGACGAATTTGACGAGCCGGCGCTCAAGCTCTGGCAGCTGGTAGACGGCTGGGCCGAGTTCGCGCCGGGCATCCGCGTGCCACTGGAGCCGTTCTGCGGCGAGATCGGGCTGGCGCCGGCGGCGGATGGACCGCTCTCCACCATCCCACCCTACCGCCATGGCGGCAACCTCGACACCAAGCACCTGACTCGCGGCTGTACGCTCTATCTGCCGGTGGAGGTTCCTGGCGCCCTATTCTCGTTGGGCGATGGCCATGCCGCGCAGGGTGATGGCGAGGTTTGCGGCACCGCGATCGAGACGCCCATGCGCGCCACCGTGCGCCTCAGCGTGCGTCACGACCTGCCAATAGGTGAGCCACAGTTCTTGACTGGCGGACCGCTCAACGTGCGCACCAATACCGATCGCTACTATGCCTGCGATGGGATTGGTCCCGATCTGCGCGAAGCGGCGCGCCACGCCGTGCGCCACATGATCGCGCACCTGGGCGCGACCTATGGGCTGACGCGCGCCGAGGCCTATATGCTCTGCAGTGTCGTGGTGGATCTGAAGATCTGCGAGATCGTCGACGCGCCACACTGGGTAGTGGGCGCCTTCTTGCCGCTGAGCATCTTCACGCGCTAGCCGGCGTCAGCTGACACCGCCCATCTTCTCCAGGATGATCTCGCGCTGTTTACGTGGCATGCCGAAGTCCATGATGGAGAGCGCCTGCTGGTTACAGGCCAGCGCCGCATTGCGACCACTCGCCACGTGTGTTATTCTGAGGCCCAGACTCGGTCGCCTGGCCGGCCAGCACGCGCGCAAGGGAGCTTTCCCATGAGGCCAGCATCTCCACCCAATCCGCCGCGGCGCGCACCCGGTGCCGCTGGCGATGGGACCGATGGATCGCTGCCTAGCGGCGTGGGCTATTCCGCGTTCGCCAGTGATAGCGCCCATTCGAGTGGCTGGCCGCTCTCGCCTCACCTCTATGACGAGGCGCTCGATGCCGCGATTGGCCTGGTGCATGCCGATGGTGGGGAGCTGGCGGTGCTCGATGAGTCGCGCCAGCGTCTGGTGCTGCGGGCGCGCCGCACCCACCCGCGCCCCGATGCCAGCCTGGGCAGCTTCGGCGCGCGGGCGCCCAACAGCCGGCCGCCAGTCGCCCCGCCCGCGGTGCGCGATCCGCGCGGCTCCGCGACGCTCGACCCGTTGCTCTCCATCGAACAACAGGCTACCGACCTGCTCCCCGGCATTCTGCTGACCAGAACGTACCGGCCGGGCGAACGCCTGATTGGCTTTGCCTGGCAGCGCGGCGAGCCGGTGATCATGCGCGGCGAGGAGTGTCGCGCGCTGCCTGGTGGCACCGCCCCCGCCGATACCGACGCGTCCTGGCATCTGGCCGTCCCGATCTTTCGCCCCGACTCCTTCGCGCAGCCGCGCGCCAACCGCCAGATCGTCGGCATCATCGCCGTCCACACGCGCGATCCCCTCTGGCCGTTCAGCCCGCGCGATGTGGAATTGCTGGGCCTGCATGCCGACCGCATCGCGTTCACCATGGAGGCCGCCGCGCTGGCCATGCTCAACGAGGGCCAGACCGCGCTGCTCGGCACGTTGCGCGGATCGGCCAGCGCCGCCCCCGAGTTGCCGGGCCTCTTTCTGCGCGTCAGCGAGGTCGTGCGGCAATCCATCGACGCCCCCTCCTTCGCGCTCATGCTCTTCCAGGATCGCGACGAAATGGCGTTCGCTCTGGCCGAGCGCGACCACGAGCCGCTGTCGCCGCTGCCGATCGCGACCGCCGCCCTGCCGCGCTGGTGGTCCCAGGTGCGCCTGGGGCGTACAGTGTGTGTGGCCGCGCCGGAAGACCGCGCGCTGCATCCTGATTCCACCGTGCTCGGCTGGGGCGGCGCGGAGCCGGTGCAGTCGCTGCTGGCGGCACCGCTGACCACCGGCACGACGCTGCTGGGCGCGATCGTCGCCGGCAGCCAGGCACCCGACGCCTATGATGCTGAGCATGCGCGCCTCTTCGGCGCGGTGGCACGCGCCGCGGCGATCGTCATCGAACATGCCTATCTCGCCGATGAAACGCGCCGCTCGCTGCACCAGACGCGCGAGAAGGCGGAACAGCTTTCGGTGCTCAACAATGCCGTGCTCACTCTCAATGCCTCACTCGATCTCGACACCACCTTGCAGGCGCTGGTGCGTCAGGCCAAGGGGTTGACCAGCGCACAGGTGTGCTCGGTCTTCTTGCTCGACGAAGGCGGAACAGCGCTGGTCGGGCGCACCAGCAATGTGGATTCGCACCACAGCCCAGGCGCCGCCACAACCGGCCCGCTGGCGCTGGATCACGTGCGCATCCCGCTCGCCTGGCGCAATATCGGCGTGGAGTTGGTGACACAGCACTATTTACTCTTCGACGATCTGGATACGGAGTGGCATCCCGAATCGTCGCTCGGCCGGCTGTTGGCTGCCGAGCGCGTGAAGGAGGCGCTCGTGCTGCCTGTGATGGCGCACCAGGGCATGCCACTGGGCGCGCTGCTGGTCTACACGCCCGGCCAGCATCATCACTTCCCGTCGGAAGAGATCGGCCTGTTGCAGGGGCTTGCCGGACAGGCGGCAATTGCCATCAACAACGCGCGCCTGTACCAGCAGCTCGAAGCCGCCTACGAGCGGCAGAAAGAGTTGGATCGCTATAAGGATGAGTTCATTCTCACCGTCTCGCATGAGTTCCGCACCCCACTGACGGCGATCGATGGCTATGTCTCGCTCATCAGCAAGCACGTCGATCGCCTGTCGCGCGAGAAATTGGAACAGTTCGCCGGCGAAATTCGCCAGGCGTCCAATCATCTCGCGAGCATGATCGGCACGCTGGCCGATGCCAGTCGCATGACGTCGCAACCGCCCATGGTAAATCCGGTGCCTGTTCGGGTGCGCCACGCCGCCGAATCCGCCATCCGGAGACAGCCGCCGGGCGCGGACCAGCGCGTGGAGCTGCTGACGCCAGACACCCTGTGGGTGGCGGCTGATCCCGAGCGGCTGGAGATGGTCTTCTCCAACCTGTTGAGCAATGCGCTCAAATACTCGCCCGCGCCGCAACCCTGTCAGGTGCTGGCGCGCGAAGAGACGCGCGAGTCGCTGGCGCGCGCCGGCCATCTCCATGCCGCGGCCGAAGGCGCTGCCGAACGCTGGGTGGTGATCAGTGTCGTCGACCGCGGTGAGGGCATTCCCACCGACGATCAGGCACAACTCTTCCAGAAGTTCGTGCGGCTCAAGCGCTCGCTCACCACCTCGGTGCGAGGCACCGGACTGGGCCTGTGGATCTGTCGCCAGTATGTCGACGCGATGGGGGGCGACATCTGGGTCGAGAGCGCGCTGGGCGAGGGCTCGACCTTCCGCTTCTGCCTGCCTGCCACCACCGCGCCGCCCTTGGTTCCATGAGTGTGAGTGTCGCGGCTCAGGCGCCGGCTCGTGTGGTGTATGATGCCCCTATTCAGCTGAAAGCAGAGCTACTGCGAGAAAGGGACCCGCGATGAGTTCGCGCAAGCGGCCGACCGTATTGATCGTCGACGATGATCCGGCTATCCGCAAGATGCTGGTAGAAGTGCTCGCGCTCGAGGGCTTTCCTACGGAAACAGCCGCCAATGGCCGCGAGGCGCTGCAGTTGCTGGCGCAATTGGGACCACGTGTCATCCTGCTCGATCTGCTGATGCCAGAGGTGGACGGACGCGGGGTCGTACAACAACTGGAGGCCGATCCCAGCGCGCGGGCGCGCCATCAGATCATTCTGGTCTCGGCCTGGGCCAATCTGGAAGGCGTGCGCGATCTCCAGGTGGAAGGGCGGCTGCCCAAACCCTTCACCGTGGATCAGCTCTTGAATACGCTGGAGCCGGTCGCGGGGCGCGCCTGACACCGGGACCAAGGCAACGGCGCGACCTACGCGCCGGCGCTGGCATCTGGCGTGGTGGACGAGCCGCTCTCGATCGTAGAGGTGGTGCTCGGCGCCGCTGGGATGTTGGTCGCGCCGGGCGTGGGACGATCCATCGTCACCGCGGCAACTGGGGGCGCCACGCTGATCTCGTCGAGCAACCGACGCGCCGCGGGAGCGCGGCTGCCCAGCGCGCCCAAGCCAAAGCCCAGCAGCAGCAAGACGACCCCGGTAATCAGCCGCTGAATCAGCAGGTTGCCAGAGCTGTCGCTGGTGTGTGGACCAAAGAGCACCCCATACAGTGTGGTGCAAATCCAGTACACGGTCATGACGATCAGACCCGCCAGTGCGGAATCGCGCCGTTCAGCGGTGGGATCGAGATCGGGATCGACGGGCGTCGCCGCGCGCGGGCGATGCTGCTCGCTGCGCAGTCCGGCGTAATACGCCAGCCCCAGGGAAACCCCCAGCGCGAGCAAGGCAAACAGGCCGGCCACCAGCAGGACAAATACCGCCTGGTTAATATCCATCGTACCTGAACTGGGCAAGAAGCGGCTCCCCGCGAATGCCGCGAGCACGCCCATCGCGGCGGCGATGGCTCCCAGACCCAGTGCCCAGCGCAAGCTTGATTCACGCATGCGACCTCCCACGGCGCTCCGCCAGCGCGACATCATGCCAAACTTTCGTAGAGGCGTACGGGTCATTCGTGACCGGTCATCAGGTACACCCTTTGGATGAGGGCGTGCGCCTGGCGACAAGCCCTGGCAATGCAAGACGGTTCGGCACGATTTGGCATCCGGTATGCTGGCGCGGGTTAGTATACGCCGCTGGGCGAGAACTGCCAAGACCCACAGGACGGAAGGGCAGCGCAACTGAACCGACGAACAGGATGGAAAAGAGGGTTGGCGCATTGACGCTGCGCGCGCCGATATGCTACTATCGAGGCACCGGGGCAGGCAATGCGGGTGGGGCGGTGGTGGATTGAGGATGGTGGTTGTGAGACTCGCTGTACGCCCATAAGACAAGCCGCATCGTTGCCGATCGAACTGGGGAGCGCCCGATGATCGTGCGTCGCCTGAATGCCTTGTATGTATGGGTGGTTGCCGCGGTAGTCCGGGCGTTTGCGCGCCCGCCCGCTGTCAGCGCGCCACTGACTGTCGGCGGGGAATCCGCGAGTCCGCGTCGCCTGGCGACGCGCACCAACTGGTTGGAAGATGGCCGCCGTTTGCGCACCCATCTCGTGCCACGGCCCGCCATCGCCCGTCCCTCCACCGAGACGGTGCGCCAGATTCTGCGCGATCCACACTGGGCCTCCGCCTTCGATGCCACGCGCCTGAGCCGCCCGCCACGCGCTTCGAATCCGCTCGAAAGCCGCGCCCTGCCCGAGGGCGGCGAGGCCGCGCCCACGCGCCCGCTCGCGACTCCGGGACCCGCGACCAATGCGGGCAGCGCCGCCGAGGAGGCGCAACGCCGCCTCACCCTCATGCGCGATCTGGTCCAGCGTGGCCTCTACAATGAGGGCTTCACCCCCCACGACGCGCCCGACTATTACCGGCCCCGGCCCAGTGGAGGCGACGCGGAGCCGCCGTCGTTGTAATTGGCGTAAGCGCGCCGCTCACCCCGCGTGCTTGAAGCCGGCGGCGCGCATGGTGAGTGGCTCGCCCGCGCGATGCGCCACGACATGGATGACGCGGCCCAGGATCAGCGTGGAATCGCCAGCTGGCAGTTGGGCCTCCACCGCGCACTCCACCGAGGCCAACGCATCCAGCAGCAGGGGACAGCCACTGGTGCCGGCCGCATAGGTGAGGCCCTGCGCCTTCTCGGGACTTTGGCTAAAGCGCTTGCCCAACCGGCCCGCCAGCTCGCGCTGGTCGTCGCTCAGCACGTTGATGGCGAAGTGGCCGGTCACCTGGATCACCGGCAGCGAGTGCGCGATGTTTTCGACCGAGACGACCACCAGCGGTGGGTCGAACGAGACCTGCGACAGCCAGTTGGCGGTAAACGCGGACACCGCCGCGGTGGTACCGGTGGTCACGGCGTACAGGCCATAGGTGAAGAGACGTAGCGCCTCTTTCTTGGTGGCTTCGTCCATATTGACAAGCTCCTCCATGGATGATGACGGGTACGCGGGTGTATGTAGCGGACCGGACCGTCGCCTATCTCCTGGCGACGGTCAGACGCCACGACAGGTAGTATGACACAATCCGCCATCGCTTTTTGTCCCTGCAATGCCAATCGAGGATGTTCCTCACTTCCACGCCTGGTTGATCCCAAGACTGCCGGGCGCCGCCGCGCGTGGAGTCGCATACCTCGCCGAAGAGCACTGCTGCACCGAGGCCGAGGCAGTCGTCGCGGCAGAGGCCCTCCGTGCGGCACTGGCAGGCGGCGCTGTGGGAGTGTGAAGCACCCGCGCGGGCCCCAAAGTAATGCGATCTCAGGTCGCGTCCGCGCACTCCCAAACACGCTCCCAGCGGTGATTGAAGGTCGCCACAGCCCTGCCTCATCTGGGGATGGCATCGTCTTGACTGAGGGACGCGCCGTCCGCTTCGCGCGGGAGCACATGTCTGTGCGCGGCGCGGGCTGCCGCAGCCGGCATAGGACGCGCGATTGACGGCGGTGCCACTGACACGATACGCTGCGACAGTCAGTCAGTCTGAGCGCGCACCGATCGCGTCCGGTGTCGCGAGGCGGCCGATCAGCAATCCCGCGCACGTGCGCGGCATGTAGAGGGCGAACCGATGGCAGGCGACGCACGGGCCAACCCTGAGGATATCCTGGGTGAACAACAGGGTGAACAGCAGGACGAGCGACCCCCTCATTCGGCGCCCGCGGCGTCAGGTCCGCCCGCGCCGGGTTGGCTCCGGCTGGCGCGCGGGATCACCGGTTTCGCGCTGCTAGTGGGCGCCTGGGGCGCTGGCCTGGGCGCGCTGTTACTGGGCATGAATATGCTGGCGCTGGCGTCGCATAGCCATCTGGCCGTGCGGGTGCTCCTGTATCTCGCGGGAGCGCTGGGGATTGTCTGGCTGGGCGCGCTGGCCCTGACGGCGCTGATCGTGGGGGCGTTCTGTCTGACTCTGGCGCTGCGCAACCGTGACTGGTGACGGATCGAGCGTTACGACAAACGTGGGACCCCGCAGCCGCGGGGTCCCACATTGCCCAATGGTGCCGCGCCGGCGCGTAGCCGGCGAGCGCTATTGGACGACCGCCTTGGCGCCAGCCTCTTCGAGCTTGGCCTTGGCGGCGTTGGCGTCGTCCTTGTTGACACCCTCTTTGCCCGGCAGGGGCTTGGGGGATGCTTCCACCAGGTCCTTGGCCTCTTTGAGGCCCAGGCCCGTCAGCTCGCGCACCGCCTTGATGACGTTGATCTTGTTGGGGCCAATCTCCGAGAGGATAACCGTGAATTCGGTCTGCTCCTCGACGGGGGCGGCCTCTGCCGCCGCAGGCGCGGCACCAGCCGGGGCGGCGGCCACGGCCACCGCGGCGGACACGCCCCACTCCTTCTCCAGCGCCTGCTTGAGCTTGACGAGGTCGAGCACGCTCATCTCGCCGAGCTGCTTCATGATGGTATCGACATCTGCCATGATCGAGATCTGCCTTTCTGAATTGGTGCCTCATGTTGATAGAGCGACGCGCCTAGGCCGTCGCGGTATTTGGATCGCCGCCAAGCTGGCGGATGCGCGCATCTACCAGGTTGATCAGATCGCGCAACGGTGCGGTGATGACGCCATACGATTGACTGAGCGGTCCCTGCAGACTACCCACGAGCTCGGCATGCAGTTGCTCGCGCGGCGGCGCTTTGGCCAGCGCATCCACCTGCGCGGCGGTGATCGGCGCGCGGCCGAGGATGCCGGCCTTGATGCTGATCTGATGCGGCGACCTGACGGTACGCATATACTCGGCGACGGCCTTCGCGGGTGCCAGCTCATCCTGGTAGCCGATCGCGATGGTCGTCTGGCCGTGGAGCAGCGCTTCGAGGTTGTCGAGGCTGGCACGCTCCGAGGCGATGCGCAGCAGCGTATTCTTCGCCACCTGCAGGTCAATGCCGGCCTTGTTGAGCCGCTTGCGCAACTCGGACATCTCGGCCACGGTCAGACCCTGGGTCTGCAACAGCACGGCGGCCCGCATGCGACCCAGCCGCTCGGCCAACTGGTCGATGACGGCGGCCTTGGCTTCGGTTGGCATGGTTGTGTATCTCCTTTCCAGGTCGGAGGTCGAAGACGGTGAGGGAGGACCCGATCGTGCCTACCCAAACCGCCACGCGCACGAGGTGTATGCCACCCAGTGTGGCGCGGCGGGGTCTTCGCCACGTTCAGCGCCTGGCGGCCAGAGCAGTGGGAGGGATCGAGCGGTTGAGGCCAACAAAAAAGGCCTTCCGGTCGGACTCCCGACACGAAGGCCCACGACAGCAGCGTATGCTGTGGTGTGCTTCGCCTCGGCAGGTTCATCACTGTGTTTGAGCGCCCGAAGGCGCGCCTGCTGTCTCTGGCGTGCTAGTGCGATGCACGATCAAGTATAGCAGACGAGGTGACGCCTTGTCAAACGCGGTATGCCGCCATAAATCACCTGCCAGACGCTCGCATACCATCCACCCCCCTGGCCGCGCCACGCCCTGTCGCGGCTGCGCCGATGGGCCACCCAGGCGCTCCAGAATCGCCTGGCGCGGCGAACACGATGTAGAGCGCCGCGCTGTAGCCACGCAGAGTAAACGAGATGGAGGCGGTGGTAGAATGGCGCTGATATCGTTCACGCAGAGGAGGGCGACCCACCATGTTCGACTTCAGCCCATCACCCGAACAGGCGGCGATTCTGGAGCAGACCCGGCGCATCATGGACGAGCATATCTATCCCGCTGAGGCTAGCTTCGACGAGCAGAGCGGCATCCCCGCCGAAACCCAGCGCGCACTACAGGCGCACACCAAAGCCGCCGGACTGTGGGCGCCGCACATGCCCAAGGCGGCCGGTGGGATGGGTATGGGTATGGTCACTCTGGGCCTGATGAACGAGATCCTCGGTCGCAGCTTCCTGGCGCCGCGCGCGTTCGGCACCAGCGCGCCCGACACCGGCAACCAGGAGATCCTGTGGCTGGCAGGCACCCCCGAACAGAAGACCAAATATCTCCAGCCCTGCCTCGCCGCCGAGCAGTATAGCGCCTTTGCCATGACCGAGCCGGAGTTTTCCGGCTCCGAT